>JBAXJW010000028.1:0-11221 GCA_037137635.1 bacterium
GGTGGGAGCAGCGATGACTCAAAGACCCGAACTTTTTCAAGCTGTCGTTTGCCAAGTTCCTCTTTTAGACATGCTTAGATACCATCTTCTTCTAGCAGGTCCGAGTTGGATTGCTGAGTATGGAGACCCCTCGACTCCAGAGGAATACGATTACATTAAAAAATACTCACCTTACCAAAATCTCAAGAGAGATATCCGATATCCAAACTCCTACTTTTTCACGACAACAAAAGACGATCGCGTTCACCCTGGTCACGCTCGAAAAATGGTCGCAAAACTTAACGAATATGGACAAAGCGTAACTTATTACGAAAACTCTGAAGGTGGCCACGGCGCAGGAGCTGACTCGCTTCAAAGATCAAAAACATGGACGTATGAACTCATTTACTTATTTCAGCAGTTGATGGATTGATATTTTTTACTAAAAAATTATCCCACGCTGCCTTCGAGCTTCAGATCAAGCAATCGATTAGCTTCCATAGCAAATTCCATTGGCAATTGCTTAAAGACTTCTTCGCAATACCCGTTAATAATCAACTTGATTGCTTCCTCTGCTCCGATTCCACGACTTTGCATGTAGAAAATCTGATCTTCCGAAACTTTTGAAGCTGTTGCCTCATGTTCCACAATAGCTGATGCATTTCGAACATCAATCACAGGATAAGTATTTGCTTCGCAATTTCCACCAATTAACAAAGAATCACACTGCGTATGATTGCGCGCACCTTCTGCACGGGGCATCACCTGCACGAGTCCGCGATAGGAATTCTTTCCTTTTCCAGAAGAAATCCCCTTAGAAACAATTCGACTTCGAGTATTTTTCCCGAGGTGAATCATCTTCGTACCTGTATCAGCCTGCATACAATCGTTGGTAATCGCAACGCTGTAGAACTCCCCTACGCTCTCATCGCCTTCTAAAATACAACTTGGATATTTCCACGTAATCGCTGAACCCGTCTCAACTTGAGTCCACGAAATTTTAGATTTTTTTCCGCGACAGACTCCACGTTTTGTCACGAAATTATAAACTCCTCCACGACCTTGCTCATCACCTGAATACCAGTTTTGAACAGTCGTATATTTAATCGTCGCTCCTTCAAGAGCTACAAGTTCCACTACTGCCGCATGAAGTTGATGCTCATCACGCATAGGAGCCGTGCACCCTTCCATGTAATTCACTTCACTTCCCTCATCTGCAACGATCAAGGTACGCTCGAATTGGCCGGTCCCTCCCGCGTTGATTCGAAAATAAGTCGACAAATCAAGCGGACACTTCACTCCCTTAGGAATGTACACAAAAGAACCATCGCTAAAGACAGCGCAATTTAATGCGGCATAAAAGTTATCACTTACTGGGACCACGGAGCCTAAATATTTTTGAATCAACTCAGGATACTTACGAATCGCTTCACTAATGGAGCAAAAAATAACACCTGCTTTTGTCAGAGTTTCTTTTTGAGTTGTGATGACAGAAACGCTGTCAAAAACAGCATCAACCGCAACTCCAGCTAAACGCATTTGCTCCTCAATTGGCACTCCAAGTTTCTTGTAGGTTTCCAAAAGTTTAGGATCAACTTCATCTAAGCTTTTTGGTTTATTGCCAATCCCTTTAGGGGCAGAAAAATAACTAATAGCCTGATAATTTATTTTTTCAAAATTCAAATGCGCCCACTCAGGCTCTTGCATCTTGAGCCATTTTTCATAAGCCTTTAAGCGCCACTCCGTCATCCATTCGGGTTCTTCTTTTTTGTCAGAAAGCTTACGAATAACACTTTCATTTAAACCAGCTTCGAAACGCTCTTCTTCAATGTCAGTGATAAATCCAAACTGAGAGTAATCGCGGCTATAATTGTTCACTTGATCTTCAGACATCATTGTCTCCTCACCAAATCCCTAAGACTTCTTTGGCTTCTTCACTGGCCATTTCTTTAGGATCCCACTTAGGCTCCCAAATTAAATTCACTTTTACATCGCGAACTCCTGCAAAAGCTCTCACTCTATCCTCAACATTTTTCATAATCGTCGGGCCCACTGGGCACGCAGGGGATGTTAAAGTCATTTGCAAATTTACAAAGTTTTCTGAATTCACATCGATTTTATAAATCAATCCAAGATCCACAAGACCCACTTTGAGTTCAGGATCCTGCAAAGGCTTCAACCATTCACGTAAATCTTCGCTCTTCACCTCTGTCTTTTTGCGAAGTCCTTTTTTTTCAAAAAACTGAATCGCTTCATTCAAAGCTTCAAAAAACTTCTTAAGTTCTTCTTCAGTATTGTAAAACGCCAAAGAAATTCTCATCGACGACTCTACTCCCATTTTTCGATGAAAGGGCTGAGTGCAATGATGACCTAAGCGCGCACATAAGCCGATATTTTGTAAATAACCCATCAAATCTTGGGAATGAATACCCTCGACAGTAAAACTAAAAACAGGCGCTCGATCAGCGGCTTCGCGGGGACCAAACAACCTTAATCCTGAGATTTTCTTGAACTCTTCACAAGCCAAAAGATTCAAAGACATTTCATGCGAGCGAAGATCTGAAAAATCAAAGTTCTCAATATATTCAAGAGCTGCGCCCAAACCCACAACATCAGCAAAATTAGGAGTTCCCGCTTCAAATTTCCAAGGAAGTTCATTCCACGAAGAATCTTCATCACGAACTTCTTGAATCATATCCCCCCCAAATAAAAAGGGATCCATATCTTCGAGAAGTTCTTTTCTACCCCAGAGAATTCCCGTGCCTGTAGGACCCAACATTTTGTGTCCAGAAAAAGCTAAGAAGTCAAAATGCTCTGAATTTAACTTCACATGCAAAGGAGCTTGAGCTGCATCCACAAACACAACAGCCCCTGCTTTTTTTGCCATCACCGCAAGATCTTTTGCAGGAAGAACCCGCCCCGTTACATTGCTGATCCAAGGAAAAGCAAAAAGCTTTGGCTTTTCTTTGAGCCATGTGAAAAATGATTCGTAATTCAGTGAACCATCTACATTGACTTCAACAATTCCAAAGCGAGCTTTTGTTTTTTTAGCGAGTTGCTGCCAAGGAACCCAATTCGAATGGTGATCCATTCGAGTCACCAAAATCAAATCGCCTTCTTTAAGATTCTTCAAACCCCAAGACTGAGACACAAGATTTACAGACTCAGTGGTACCGCGAGTAAAAATAACTTCGCAAGGGTCCTTAGCGTTTAAAAATCGACAGAACTTCCTGCGAACATCCTCAAAAGCTTCCGTTGCTTCTTGAGCGAGCGGATAAACTCCCCTGTGAACGTTTGCATTTTTGGATTCATAAAACTTTTGAATCGTCTCTAATACGACACGTGGCTTTTGCGTTGTGGCCGCATTATCAAGATACAAAAGATCTTTTGTTTCATTTGAGCTAAAAAAAGGAAAATCCGAACGAATCTTTTCAACATCAAAAGACATGTAAGTCTCCCTTCAGTCCTAAAGAAGCCTGCTCATGCTCACTCAATAAACACTTTGGAACATGCTGTAAAACCGGCATCGTAAAAGCTTCTACCAACATGTCTTGTGCAGATTCTCGAGAAATTCCGCGACTTCTCAAATAAAACAATTGATCGGGATCAAGCGTAGAAACGCTGGCACCGTGAGAGCACTTCACATCATCCGTTGAAATTTCAAGCTTAGGAATTGTAGACACGCGAGCTTTTTCCGAAAGAAGAAGTGTCTTGTTCGATTGATAGGCTTTTGTTTGCGGACAATTCTTTAGAATTCGAATCATACCATTAAAAACGGCCGATGATTGATCCAACAACACATTCCAAACAGTTGTCTGACTCAATGAAGTTGCTCCTTCGTGCTGCATCTCTGCCCATACATCGATATGCTGAGAAGCTTCCAAATGAGTCGCTCCTTCTAAAAGAAATTCTGCATCTTTTGCGATGCGAGCAGTGACTCGATGCTGTCCTCTTTGCGAGCCCTTATGAAAAAAGCGCATATTTGCTTTTGCAGAAGGGGCTAAATCAACAAAGTGTCTTAAAACAAATTCATGATTGAGTGCTTGGTTTTGATAAACAAAATACTCAAGCTCCGCACCCTCTTCGACTCGAATTGATCTCATCAAAAGACTGCTTTCTGCATTTGACTCTAAAAATTCAAAAACCTTGTAGCTTTTTCCCTTAGGAACAACAAACTCAAGTGCTCCACGATATTTTTTCGAAGAAGATTTCAACTCAGAAGATTCAGATCTCAAAAAGATCCACTCGTTATTTTTTTGAGCTTCACGAGAAGGTATTAGCTTTTGCACCTCAACACCTTTCAGTGCTGGAATATAAAAGTCACTCGTCCAAGTATGAAAACTTTCTTTTGTGGCTTCACAATTCGCTAATTTCTCAGATAGCCAACCCTCTGATGAAAGTGGAATCTGAGTATAGCGATAATTCTCGTCTTTACGAGAAGGAATCAATTCACTCACGCCTTCGCTCCTTCATTTTTCACAGGAGCCATTCCTTCATAACCCTCAGATTCAAGAACAAGAGCCAACTCTGGCCCACCTGACTTCACAATTTTTCCATTGATCATCACGTGGACATAATCAGGCTTCACATAATTTAAAATGCGTTGATAGTGAGTAATAATCAAAAACCCACGCTCCGGAGAACGCAAAGAATGAATTTTTTCGGCAACACTCTTAAGAGCATCGATATCAAGACCAGAATCCGTTTCATCCATAATCGCAAACTTAGGCGCGAGCAAAGAAAGCTGAAGAGTTTCGAGTTTTTTCTTCTCTCCACCACTAAAGCCATCATTCAAGGAACGAGACAAAAACTCTGACGGAATCTTCATCTTTTGCGCTTCGTCCTTAATGCGTTTACGAATTTCAGTGACAGGAACTTTATCTCCCCAAACGTTTTTCAAAGCTGTTCTCAAAAAGTTACCAACACTTACACCCGGAATCGCAACAGGATGTTGCATCCCAAGAAATAAACCCTTACGAGCCTTTTCTTCTGTATCCATATCTGTGATGTCTTCACCTGATAACATAACTTGTCCACTCGTCACATCATAAGCTGGATGCCCCATGAGCGACATCGACAGAGTTGTTTTACCAGATCCGTTCTTACCCATGATTGCATGCACTTCACCTGCTTTAATGCTCAATGAGAAATCCTTGATAATTTCTTTGCCTTCAACGTTTACAGAAAAGTTTTTAATTTCAAAGATATTCATTTTATTTTCGTTCCTCTTTTGTCTGTTCTGCAAAATTCACAGAACGTATTTTTTCAGATAAAGCCGAAGAACCTTCTAAAAGGTTCTCCAATGTAATCGAGCAAAGCACTCGATCAAAGACATCAAAGATATGTACCCATACGGGTCGAATAGAACACTGAGATTTATGCACACATTCGCTTTGCGTTCCCGCATGATTTGTACAAAAACCTTGGAGGTCATCATTTCCTTTTTGAGTAACCGCAAAAACATCGAGAATTTCTTTGACCGAAAAATCCTGCGGCATTTTTGCAAGAGAAAACCCACCCTGAATTCCACGAGTCGATTCCACGACACCGGCCTTACGAAAGAGATGCATGATTTTAGAGACATACTCTACGGATAGACCTTCCAGTTCAGCTACCTGAGAAGCTGAAACAAGAATAGATCTCTTCTTAAACTTAGCAAGCTGAAGAGCACATCTTAATCCATACTCTTCGAGTGAGGTGATTCTCATGAAACAACTTGTATCACTGGAAGGAAGCTAATCAATACAAATTTGTGATGTTTTAAAAGCCTTGTTTTATAAGACCTTAGGCTAGAGCTTATTCCAGACTTTAAGAGGTCCGTGTAAGCGCTCCCAGGAGCCCTCTTTTTTAAGAAGGTACTCTGCTGGCAAAGCCCTCATATTATAGCTATTGGACATTGCAAAGCCATAAGCACCTGCGCAAGTTACCCATAACAGATCACCCTTTTGAAGCACGGGCAACTCAACATTTTGAGCAAGGAAATCCCCAGATTCACAAACAGGACCCACAACATCATATCGTTCAGAATCCTCTGCTGAATTGCTCTCACTCTCTGATCCACGCAACTTTTCGATCACATGAAGAGCATTATAAAGAGCCGGCCGAATGAGTTCCGTCATACTTGCATCGACAATTGCAAAATTCTTTTTTGGATTGCGTTTAACTCGAATAACCTTTGTCACCAAAAAACCCGACTGAGAAACAAGGGCTCGACCGCATTCCGAATAAACCTTGCAAGGAAGTCCTGGATTAAAATTCTTCCACTCCAACAAAGCTTTTTTCAAAAACTTTCCATAACTTTCAAAATCAGGTTTTTGGTAGGGCTTATCATAATTGACACCCAAGCCTCCACCCACATCCAGAATAGGGAAGCGCAAAGAATACTTCTCAACAATCACACTCGCTAAACGAAGAACTTCCGCAAGAGCATCGTAAAAAACTTTGTCTTGAAAAATCTGAGACCCCAGATGGATACTCAAACATTCCACACTCAAATTTTGAGGCCGAGGAAGCGCCAACAAAGATAAAATTTCTTCATCAGCCATTCCAAACTTATGATCCCAAAGCCCCGTTGCAATATAGGGATGTGTTTCAACATTTAAGTTTGGATTAAAGCGAAAACCAATCCGCACTTTTTTCTGAGGATAATCTGCAGCGAGCGTGCAGAGCTCTAAAAATTCCTCACGACTTTCCACAAGAATCACAGAAATTTCATTTTCAATAGAAGCACGCAATTCTTCTTCGCTTTTACCAACACCCGAGTAAACGATTTGATCAGGACAAAATCCAGCCTGCAAGCCCACTTTCATTTCTTCGCCTGAAACAATATCTAAACCTGCACCGTATTCTTTCAGAATTTTCAAAACTGCTTGGGAACTATTGGCCTTCATTGCATAATGAAGATGAATATCTGGATTAGATGATATCGCCGCTTGAAAAGAAGCCGACAAAGTTCTCAAAATATTTTCATCGTAAAAATAAAAAGGAGTCTGAGGAAGCTCTTGAGCAAGCACTCCTTTTATTTGAGGCTTTGAAAATTGATGTGTGGTCATGAATCGCGCACAGTCTATACGCAAGGTTTATTTCAATTCAAGCTCTGCTTTTAATTCCTGTAAAAGTTGAACCGCTCGTTCGAGGCGTTTCACACCCTCTTCCATTCGAGCCGCTAACTGAGGATTTTCAGATTTGACCATGTCCACATAACTACCAAGTATTTGAGAAGACGTTCGAATTTCATGAGCTAAGACTCGGAATAAATGCTGTCGACTTTCTTTATCCTGCATCAAATCGCCTCGACGAAGCAACTCACAAAACACTAGAACGTGCCCCGAGAGAATCTTATCTACAGTCCAAATACGATATGTTTTTAATCCTAATTGAGCGAGTAATTTTTGGGTCGAAGAGATTCCTGACAAAACTCGAGAAAGAATCGCAGGCGCTCCCAATTCTTCATTATAAAAAGTCCAAGACTTTAAAAGATTCTCGCTCGAAAAAGGAAATTCTTTTTGCGTAATTTGTAAAAGCTTGCAAGCTCGATCATTTGCTAAAACAAGCATCCCTTTTTGAGAAAAAACAAAAAAGGGAAGAGATGGATTCTCTCCCCTTTCTTTAAGAAGCTTTAGTACGTGAGCTTCCGTAAGTTCGGACATTCGTCACCTGATCCCTTATGGAGAAAACTTGTAGCCCACACCACGAACAGTCATAATATGTTTTGCTTTATCGCCTAGTTTTTCGCGAAGAGAGCGAACATGTACGTCGATTGTACGGCCTGTAACCATTTTTGTAGGTCCAGAGACTCGCATCAACAAGTCATCACGAGACCACACTTCATTCGGACGAGTCATTAAACTACGCAAGAGACCAAATTCTGTTACTGTGAGATGAACACTATTGTTTTCAATTGTTGCTTGGTGAGTTGTTGGATCAAGCTCAATTCCGCACATCGCAATTTTCTCTTTTTGAGAGGAGACAGGATAAGGAAAACGCTCTGCACGACGAATCACTGCTTTCATACGAGCCATAAAAACGCCCATATCAAAAGGCTTTGGAAGATAATCATCCGCACCCTCATTCAAACCGCGAACAACGTCGTTGTTTTCAGTTTTTGCTGTGAGCATAAGAATTGGAATTGAAGAAGTCTTGCGTTGAGCTCTCAACATTTGAGTCAACTCATAACCATTGAGATGGCCCGCAAGGTTGATATCCACAACAATTCCATGAGGAACCTGTTCAGGATTTGTTTCAAAAAGTCTCAAAAGATCTTCTGCTTTTGAAAGGCAGCGAACTCGATACCCTTCCTTTTGAAGATGAAAAGATAAAATTGACTGAAGATCTGGATCATCCTCAACAACCAATACATAAGGTTGCGGTTTTGATTCTGGGCTCTGATCCATTTTATAAGCTAAGTTAGACATTTCTGTTAAAGCTCCCCTCTACCTAGAGCCTTTCGGCCCACCCTCGACAATCTTTAACAAATTATTGAAGAAAAGCTAACACAGTAAAGATTCTGTAACCTCTTGATATAATTCACATTAACCGCGCCTAACCAAGAATCAATACGTTCCTTGACTCTAGATTTAGCGACCCCATACTGAAAACATGAGCGAGCCAACAAGACCCAACGTCCAAATTCCTGAACAAGTTTACTTACTTCCGTTAAGGAATGCCGTTTTGTTTCCCATGATGAAGATGCCTATCAGTGTTGGTCGACCTCGATCGGTCTCCAGTATCCTTCGAGTGGGCGAAGGCGGGCTCATTGGAATCGTGACTCAAAAAGATAAAGGCGTCGACGAACCTTCACATAAAGATCTTTACGATTTTGGGGTTCTCGCTCGTATTGAAAAAATTCAAAAAATGACTGACGGCACACTCACAGTTCTTGTTCATGGCCTTTCTCGTATTCATATAGAAGGAGAAGGAAAGATCGTAGTCGCTGAAGGCGAAAACGCGGAAGACATGAAAGGATTGATTGCCAAAGTCTCTAAAGTTCCTAACGGACTCCCAGAAACTGGAGAGATGCCTATCGAAATCGAAGCTCTTGTCAAAAACATCAAAACTCTTGGCCGAAGAATCATCTCTCTCTCTCCCAATATTCCTGATGAAGCCGCTATCTTTGTCGAAAGTATCAACGACCCTGACTACTTGAGTGACTTGATCGCAAGTTACATGAACATCAACGAAACAGAAAAACAAGATATCTTAAGCACAGGCGAAGTAAAAAATCGTCTCGAAAAAGTCACTCGTCTTGTAAACAAAGAAATCGACATATTGGAGCTCTCTCGCAAAATTCAAGGTGACATCAAAGACGAAGTTCTTAAAAATCAACGCGAATACTACCTCAAAGAACAAATCAAAGTTCTTCAACGTGAACTCGGACAAAAAGACGAAGAAGATGAAGTTGAAGATCTCAAAGAAAAAGTCAAAGAAGCAAAAATGCCCGAAGAAGTTGAAAAAATTGCGATGAAAGAACTTGATCGCATGGGCCGCATGTCTCCCAACAGTGCTGAACACAGTGTGATCCGCACATATGTTGAATGGCTTGTCGATATGCCTTGGGCAAAACACACAAAAGACAACCCCTCTATCGAGCACGCTGAAGAAGTTCTCCATAAAGATCACTACGGCCTCGAAAAAGTTAAAAAACGTATCTTGGAATATCTTGCCGTTCTCAAACTTAAGAGCGATCTCAAAGGCCCTATCCTTTGTTTCTCTGGCCCTCCAGGTGTGGGTAAGACTTCACTCGGTAAATCTATTGCAACCGCTTTGGGTCGCGAATTCGTACGCATCAGCTTAGGTGGAGTGCGCGACGATGCCGAAATTCGCGGACATCGACGTACTTACGTTGGAGCGATGCCTGGAAAAATCATACAAAGCATGAAGCGCGCGAAGGTGAACAACCCTGTTATTTTGCTTGATGAAATCGACAAACTTGCAAGCGATTTCAGAGGTGATCCTGCTTCTGCGATGCTCGAAGTTTTGGACCCTGAGCAAAACCATACTTTCCAAGATCATTACTTGGATGTGGCTTTTGATTTGTCGCACGTGTTGTTCATTGCGACTGCAAACGTTTTAGAAAACATTCCCCCAGCCCTTCGCGATCGTCTAGAAATTATTTCACTTCCGGGCTACACAGAGAACGAAAAACTTCACATCGCAAAAGATTACCTTGTCAAAGAGCAAACAGAAATTCACGGTCTTACAACAGAACAAGTTTCGTTTACTGACAAAGCTCTTTTAAGCTTGATCAACGGCTACACTCGAGAAGCAGGCGTCAGAAATCTCAAACGCGAAATCGCGAGCGTTTGTCGATCACTCGCTAAAGATGTTGCTACTGAAAAAATCAAAAGCAAAGTTGTAGATGAATCCTCTGTTGAATCCATCTTAGGAAAAGAACGCTTCTTCTTAGATGTTGCAGAACGCACAGCTAAAACGGGCGTCGTCACAGGTCTTGCGTGGACTCCTGTCGGTGGAGACATTCTCTTTATCGAAGCGACTCGCATGAAAGGCAAAGGCGGAATGACTCTCACTGGCCAACTGGGAGACGTCATGAAGGAATCTGCAAAAGCTGCTGAGTCTTGGATAAGAAGCATGGCAACTGCACTCAACATCCCCGACTCTGCTTTTACCGATTACGATTATCACGTACACGTTCCAAGCGGAGCCATTCCTAAAGACGGACCAAGCGCGGGTGTAGCGATGCTCACAGCGATGACCTCTCTTCTCTCGGGTCGCCCTATCAATCCTCTTTTAGCGATGACTGGAGAAATCACTCTTCGCGGAGCCGTATTGCCTGTAGGCGGAATCAAGGAAAAAGTCTTGGGAGCGCTTCGTGCGGGAATCAAAACAATTATTTTGCCTGAGAGAAATCGCAAAGATTTAGAAGATGTACCTGATGAAGCCATCGAACAACTTCAATTTCATTTCGTAAAAGAAATGAGTGAAGTTTTAAAATTGGCCCTCGATATCAGCATGGATGTGACACTCCCTATGGCTGCGGATCACAATAAGGGCTCACTCCCTGTATCTTCCAAAAAAAAGGCAGACTCGGGAACATCAAAAACGAGAGCGTAAAACGTAGCTTTTAACCCAGCAAAAGATAAGCGATCACGAAAGAGGCAATCGTAAAAACAGAGAGATTTCGTTTGCGCATGCTTTCTATTTTAAAGAAGAAAGTACTCTTCGTGTTTGCCTAAATAGGTGAAATATTTGACTTTGAGCGATCAAAATTGCGTCAAATGAGCAA
>JBAXJW010000029.1:0-11137 GCA_037137635.1 bacterium
GTGGGAGCGTTGGGATTATCTGCACTTTCAATGACGTCTGAATAAATAGTTCCTTGAGCGAGTATGAAGTTTTCTTCCGGTAAGTTTTTTTCAAAAACATCAATAAAAAGTTTTCCGATAATTTTTCTTTTTTCTTCAGGATCGGAAACTCCTCTCAACTCTTTCCAAAAAATTTCGCGAGCATCAATCACTTGAAAATCAATATTTGGATATTTTTTGATGATTTCTTCAAGATCGCTTTGATCGTAGTTTCTTAAGAATCCATGATTTACAAAAAGGGCGCGAACTTTTACAAATTTTGCTAAAAGTACTGCAAGTACTGTTGAGTCCACTCCGCCTGAAACAGCGCAAGTGACTTCCTTGATTCCTTTTAATTGCTTTTCAAGTTTTTCATAAAGATCATCAAAGAGGTGATCCTCGATGGAGCGTTCAATTTTGCAAATTTTGAATAAGAAGTTTTCAAAAAGACGAATACCTTCTTGCGAGTGTGCCACTTCAGGGTGAAATTGTAGTGCCCACAGGTAAGATTTCTCTAAGCAAAAAGCTGCGGGTCTTCCTTCTGAAGTGAGAAGCGATTTCGCTTCAGAGGGTAATCCCGTTACGGAATCCCCATGGCTCATCCATGCGATGCTTTCTTGGGGAAAGCCTTCGAAAAGTAAGTCATCAAATGATTCTCGACTTCTAGAGACAACTGCGCGTCCGTATTCTCGCGCGGTTTGTTCTTCGACCTTCCCCCCAAACTTTTTGGCAACTACTTGGTAGCCAAAACAAATTGCAAGTTTGGGAAGTTTTATTTCAAAAATATTTTCATCGAATTTGATTTCGCCCACACTTGCGGGAGAGCCTGAGAAAATAATTCCTTGGAGTTTTGCTTTTTCTAATTCATCTCTACTTACATCAGAGGGAAAGATCTGAGCTCCGACGCCAAGGCTGCGAACGTTTTTATGAATCAAGCGCGTATATTGAGATCCAAAGTCAACAATGCCGATCATTCGTTATCTCCTTCACGGTGAGCCGTGTAATTGGGGGCTTCTGCGGTAATTTGAACATCGTGTACATGGCTTTCACGCAAACCACTATTCGTGATACGCACAAAGCGCGCTTTTTTTACGAGTTCTTCTAGATTTGCAGCACCCACGTAACCCATTCCGGCTCTCAGCCCACCTAAAAGTTGAAAGAGCACATCATGCACGCTTCCCTTAAAGGCAACACGCGCTTCAACACCCTCTGGAACAAGCTTGGAGGCTTCGACGCCTGCTTGGCCGTATCGATCCTTCGATCCTTTTTTCATCGCTGTAATCGAACCCATGCCTCGATACAGCTTGTATGCTCGACCTCGGTAAAGAATCTGATCTCCTGGGCTTTCTGCGGTTCCTGCAAATAAAGACCCCAGCATCACCGCATGAGCTCCAGCTGCCAGGGCTTTGACCACATCACCCGAGTAACGAATTCCACCGTCTGCAATGAAGCCAACTTTGGGATATTTTTTGCGATTCTTTGAGCAGATATCATAGACAGCTGTAAATTGTGGAACGCCCACGCCGCTCACCACTCGAGTGGTGCATATAGATCCGGGGCCAATTCCAATTTTGATAATATCTGCGCCTGCTTTGATAAGTGCCTCGGCACCCTCTGCGGTTCCCACGTTTCCTGCAATCAAAACAACATCCATGTTTTTCTTAATTTTTTTAAGCGTGTTGATGATTCCTTCGCTGTGTCCGTGCGCAGAATCAAGCACAAGGCAATCAGCACCTGCCGTATAAAGTGCTTGAGCGCGTTCAAATCCATCTTCGCCTGCGCCAATAGCAGCAGCAACTGTGAGTGATCCTTTCGAATCGCGTTGTGCAAGCGGAAAAGATTCGGTCTTGCGCCAGTCAGAAGATGTAATGAGTCCAGTGAGTTTACCTTGTTTATCGACGAGGGGAAGCTTTTCAACTTTGAATTTTCTAAAAAATTCGAGTGCTTCTTCCTTGGAGCTGCCTTCAGGCAAAGAAAAAACTTTACTCGTCATCACGTCTTTTACTTTTTTTAATTTTGCAGGAGCGTAACGAAAATCTCTTTCAGTCAAAATTCCCACAAGTTTTTTATTTTGATCGAGTACAGGAAATCCAGAGATTTTTGTTTTTTTGACAATTTCTCTCACAGCTGCAAGATCGTCATCGGCTCTCACAGTAAGGGGTGATCGAATAATTGCATGTTGAAAGTTTTTTACTTTTTTAACCTCGTTCACTTGGTCTTCGATAGAAAGATTTTTGTGAATTACACCCAGTGCACCGCGAAGACTTAAGGCGATCGCCATTTCTGCTTCGGTAACAGTATCCATGGCGGCAGAAAGAATCGGGACGCTGAGCTTAAAGGGGCCAAGTTGAGAGGAGTGATCGACTTCGTTGGGTAAAACGCTCGAGTGGCCAGGTTTGAGGAGAATGTCATCAAACGAGAGATATTGGTCAAAAGCATGAAGATTAAAACCCTTTACTTCCATGAAGTAGAACTAAAATAGCTCATGAATATTTGCAATATGAAATGTAAATTTAAGGCCTTGTTTGTTGAACGTGTGCATTGATCATGTTTTAAAACTTTTCACATGAGGTTAAAGAGGGTTTTAAGGGGTCTTTTTGTATGGGCGGCTATTTCGCTGCTTCTCTCATCTGCTGCTTTTGCAGAAGGTTGTAAAAATTTACTGACCTTAAAAATAGCGGAAGTTTACAATTCAAAAACTGGGGTGGGGCCCGTTACTGAATTCGATCGCTATGTTTATGCGAAAAGCAACGGTTCTCACCGCGAAGATTTTCTACATATCAAACCAGTTCGATATGTTATTGAAAATTCGCCCTTCGGGGATAAGTACCAAGAAATTTTAGATAAAGTGAGCGATCCTGTGAAATATCACTGGACGGAAGCTCTGTTGAGTAATTTGGAGGTTTATCATCGAGTGCAGAAAGTTGAGAACTATGCCTCATGGATAAATTTCATCGCTTCTAGTCGCTCGATCGAGTTGAGTCATCGCTTATACGAGGGCTTCTATGCGCTTTCGATATTAAAGACAATGAATGTCACTGTTTCATTTGAGCCAGGACGCGGATTTTTTAGTCTTCCCACTGACAAGAATTCAACAAAAAGTATGGACCTGCGTTTGACCGATTCTCTTACAAGAAAAGTTGTGGCCTATCGTGAAGTGAAACGCGTTCAATCAAGTCAAAATGTTTTTGGAGCCGTGAAATCATCTTTTGCAAAAGCAGATTTTGCGCTGACTCGCTTAAAAGAAAAGGTGGAGCTGAGTGCCGTTTTATTTATTGAGGGAGATCTCTTGGATCATAATGTGGCTGATGGAATGACAGAAGCGGATTTTTATCCCATCGCCATTAAGAGAATCCTTTATGAATTCTCTATTCGAAGACCTGCCTCTTTAGACGCTATTTTAGTCATTCATTTAAAGCTCAATAGATTTACAAAGATTTATCAGCTTCCGGATGGTCAAACGCAAGTTGAGCACGGAACATTTTTTTAAATCATTTATAAAATACAAAAGAAAAACCCCACCTGCTTCAAGAAGAAGCAAGCGGGGTCGAAATTCCGTTTAGAAGGCTTTGAGCCTTAGGAATTTTTAGAATCCAACAGTTGATGTAGTCGTTGTGACAATTGCTGTTGGAGCTGTGCTCATGCCAGGCTGACTGAGTTGTTTTTTCTTCAACTTTTCAACCAACGTTGTGCGATTGAGCTTTAACAAAGCTGCAGCACGGTTACGGTTCCATCCAGTGCGTGCTAAAGCAGCAAGGATTAAGATGTTTTCAAAACGATCTACGATCGTGTTGAAATCAACACCTTCATCTGTGCACTTAAAAGTGCTTTGAATCATATCTAAAAACTCTTCCATTTTTTGCATACCGGTACCACCCTCCTTGGTAACGAAAGAAGATTCTTGCTCGTGCTGACATCCTCCATGACAAGTATGTCCCACAGCTTGGTCGATTTGACCTTTGAAAAAAGAGTTGTTACTCATTCTAAAATCCCCCCCGTGTTTTTGATCGTAACATGCTTCTTTTCTGAGATTGTTTTGCGGAACTGCCAATCTTTTGTTGGGGCCCCTTAAAATATCTTCGTATTCAATTTCAGAGAGAATTTTTTGAATATATTTTTCTGGAAAATCACAGACATCAATCATGCCTGAAGTTTTCATCAGCATGGCGCGCTCAATAACTTGTTCCAATTCTCTGACGTTCCCGGGCCACTCATATCCCACAAGTGCTCTGAGTGCACGACGAGAAACTCCACTTACTTTGCGACGCTTTTCGATATTGAATTTGTGAACAAAGTGGCTCACTAATATTTCGATATCTTCTTTTCGCATGCGAAGAGGGGGAACTTCGATCACTCCGGCTCCGAGTTTTTCGTAAGGAAGTTCTCTTTCTTCTGAAATGTTTTGAACTTCAAGAACGATCTTTCTTCCAAGAATCATGTTCTCTTCGGCCGTAATATAATTCAAAACATGTTCTTCGTTTTCGACGCTGAGTTTGTCGAAATTTCTCAACACAAGAGTTCCCGCTGCGTGAGCTCCCACATGCTCGATGATGGCAATGTCTACAGCCGTGCAATCAACCATTTTAAGTTCTAATTGCGGATGTGAAGAAAGCGCGTGGATTCTATTGATGACAAGTTCTTTGCCCACGCCTTCTTCGCCTGCAATCAAAATAGGTTTTTCTGTTGGAGCAAGCTTATCGATTGATTCGATGAGCTTCTTCATGCGCATGTTGCGAGTGGCTGTGATGGGATCGCTTTTGCTTTCGCTAGTGGTTTCATCTGGGCTAAGGCCAGTGATTTCTTTTGTAAGTGTTCCCCATGTCTCTGAATCAAGAGGTTGGATCCACTCCCAGCTTTCTTGAAGAGCAATTAATGACTTTTGAGTCCAATTGGTAGCTTTGCTGAGGACGATGTGGTCGACCTTGGGGCAAAGTAAAGTCATACGAGCTAATTGTTCGACGAGACGTGAAGGGCTCACATCAAGTGGCGCAAAAACCAAAGTTTTAATCGGAAAGTTTTGAATCGCTTCAATTCTCACAATTTCTTTATTTTTGAGAGGTTCTCCCAAAAATTGAAAAAACTGACTGAGCATTCCCATTTGATCAGAGTTAGGAAGCGCAAAATAAACAGGCGTCCCACTTTGATCACACATCCTTTTGAATGTGATGAGCTTTTTGATGAGCTCAATGATTTCATATTCCGAATGATGCAGATGAGATCTGCCGTCTTCTACCTGTGCGTTTATAATCTGAGCCCTGCGGCCCCACATGTCACTTAATGTCCTGAAACCCGATTGGATTCCAATGACAATACCCACGTGTCCTCGTGCCATACTACCTCCCCCTGAGATTGGCTGGGACTTAAAAAGCTGTAATGCAATGAAACGTCCTTACGAACGTTTCTAAAGATCCCCCCACATATTATTAAAAGCGGCGAATCAAAAATCGTCAATCCGTTAAAAACTTAAATTCATTTTCTCTGCTTTTTGCATGAACTTGTTGCTCGAATTTTAAAGAGTTAATCTAAGGTTCATGTCCAAATCGAAAAGATTCAAACAAAAAGCACCCACAATTCATCAGTTGAAACCCGAAGATTTTAAATTTTTACGTGGTGAAGACAATCGCACTCGAGAAACGTGGAGAGTTTTGCGGATTCAAAGTGAATTTATCAAAGGATTGGATCGTCTGTATGGAATTACAAAAGGTGTCTCGATCTTCGGAAGTGCACGAGTTCAAGAAGGATCACCTTTTTATGAGTTAGCTCGCAAGTGTGCTCGTGAAATAGGAAAGAAAGGCTTTGCCATTATCACTGGAGGAGGGCCGGGGATTATGGAGGCCGCAAACAAGGGGGCTCGCGAGGTAAAGGCATTGAGCGTGGGGCTCAATATTCAGTTACCTTTTGAAACTCATTTGAATCCTTATTTAGATATCTCAGAAAACTTTAACTTCTTTTTTGTCCGTAAGGTGATGCTCGTAAAATACTCTCAAGCCTTTGTGATCTTGCCGGGGGGGTTTGGAACTCTTGATGAAATGTTTGAAGCTTTAACTCTTATCCAAACCAAAAAGGTTGCGGATTTCCCTGTGATTTTGGTGGGTAAAAAGTATTGGGCTCCTTTATATGAGTTTATTCAGTCGCATCTTGTAGAAAATGGAATGATCAACATGGGCGACTTAGATGATTTACATCTTGTGGATAGTCCCTCAGAAGCAGCTACTATCGCAGAAAAAGCGTGGAAGAAGCACGTGAAAAGACTCAAAGAAGAAATGGTCGACTCTGTTCAAGTCTAAGGTTAGTTGAATAAAAGCTGAATCAAAAATTATTTGATCGCAAATTTCTTTTTACGAAGCTCTCTTTTTTCAGCAGACTCAACACTATATCTTGTCCAGGGCTGAGCTTCGAGGCGAGCTTCGTCGATAGGTTCTTCGGAATCTTCACAAATTCCATATGAGCCGCTTTCGCATTTAGCAAGTGCACGGTCGATTTCCATAAGAAGTTGACGATCTCTTTCTTGAACCTCTAAAGAAATACCTTGTTGAACAATCGCTGCTGCGTGATCGTTCTCATCGACAAGATCATCTTGGCTCAATTTGAAAGCATCTGATCCGCGGTTCATAGAACGATTTAAAACTCGCGAACGATGTTCCAAAAGTAACTTTTTAAACTTCTCTGTTTTTGCCCTCTCCATAAGTCTTCCCCCACTGTTATTTGATAGATTACCTATTTCTGAGCAGAGGTGGAATGTTTAATTGTTTTTAAGGGCGACAGAAATTTGTCAAAACTGTCTCTAAACGAATGAGAAAGAATTTGTAAGCAAGATTTTTGGCGAGTTCTTATTTAGAAATTGATCGAACAGTTCCGTCCGTATTTCGAGGTACGTTTCCTGTAGATAAGTCTGGATAGATAGGGCTTGCAGTTGTGCTACCAGTTGTTGTGGTCGTTGAAGTTGCTGTTGTCGCAGTGGTGCTTCCAGTCACTGTGCCGGAGCCACCTGTTAGAATCTCTCTGCCAGTTGATGTGCCCGTAATATCACTTGGGTACGTTGTTGCACTCGTCGTGCCACCAGTTGTTCCGCCAGTGGTGGTGTCTCTCCCGGTCGTTGCTGTCGTAAGTGTGGGATAGGTTAGGCTACCAGCTGTGGTCGTTGGAGTAGGAGGAGTTGGAGGGGTAGGGGGTGGGTTGCTGTTACGTTTTTTTCTTTTGTAAAGTAAGAAAAATAAAAGAGCTCCCGCAGCGAGTCCCCAAAAAACTGCAGGCCAAATAGATTTCTTTTTTTCGGGAGCTTGTTGAGCGTGTGCTACTGGTGGGGCTGCAACGACTGCTGCACCTGCCGCTGCGACATTTTGTTTTTGATCACAAGCAGCTCTTTGAGTTTGAATAAGGTTTTTAACCTGATCGGAGTTAACTTTAGAATCTTTTTCTTCTTTGGATTTACTCAAAATCCAATTTGAAAGTTGTTCAGCTTGATTTACGAGCTGCTGGCAGCATTGTTTTTTGTTTTGAATGGATTCGTCAGACATGCGAGCGAAGACTGATTTTAGTTCGTCTTCACTAGGGCCAATACTTTTATTTTTACTTGTGGGAAATAAATTGGTTTTTATAATGTTACCTTCAGCACTGGTCCAAGCTGCTGCTTGTTGAGCAGCTTGACTAGCTTCTAGCGAATTGTTTGTGATAAGAGCGTTCGTTCGGGCCGCTCCTAAAAGTTCAAATAATTGATGCCAACATTTAGAGTTTAAATTTGTATTTATAGTATCGCAACGAGGTCCTAGGTCGTTTGGTTGTCCAAATGTTGAAGTTTGTATCATTTTTTTATCTGAACAATCTTTAGTACGAGGTGCTGATTCCCCTTTGCCTTCTTTACCTTCTCCTTTTCCCTTTCCTTCGGGCGGAGCGCTTTCTAGTTCATTGTCATTTTTATGTGAAACGTCAGTGGGGGCTGCGACCTTTTTTTTAGGCGCAGGAGGTTTAGGATTTGGACTTTTTTCATCAGCGCTAACTATTCCAGCATGTGCAACCCGCGAGAGCAGAGCCCATCCTGGTAATGAAAAAGCGATTCCATATGACAATGTCCAAGAAAGTCCTTTTTTAAGAGCTGAATGCATGTGAATTCCCCTGCATAAATCATAGCATAGGACTTTTCAGTTATTTTTTTGACGCTTCAAAAATTAGAAAAAGAACGATTTAAAAAACTTATAAAAGACACACTATTTTATGAGGCCTCTGGATCTCATATCTTGTTTTAAGTTTATAGGAGGCGCAACTTTTACAGGAGGAGTCGCTAAACGTCTTCTTACTAAAGGTTTTGTATTTGTAGTGCTTGGTTGAATTTGAGCTACTTGAGCTTTTTTCGAAGCAAGAGCTTTTGGCTTCGTACTTTGAGGATCGCTTTTGCCTCCTGGAATTCCAGTGAGCATCGTTCCATCAGCAGAAGCTGCTTGAGTGCTTGAACCGCTGCCGCTGCCCCCATCCATTCCTGAGAAGCTGCCACCACCCCCCGCACTTTTGCCTGAAGGATCCACAAGACTTGCGCTATCTGAACCGCCACCGCCAACTCCGCCACCAGAATCCGTACTGCCGCTGCCTACTGAAGAAGCGCTTGCAGGGGTGGCTGCTCCGCTGCTGCTAAGAGTCCTATTGGAACTTGAGTCTGTGTTGATTGAAGAACCTTGGCCACTTGCAAATGAAGTCGAAGGCGTGATGCCGGCAACTTTTATTGTGTCAGCAGGGGTAGATGTTGAAGTTGTTGATCCAATCACTGCCGGATTTCCAAGTGATCCGTTATTGTTGCTCGGTGGATAGTAAACAACGCTAGGAGTTGGGGCAGCGCTCGCAGTAGATCCGTTCAAATTAATAGGAGCAAGTTTGTCGTCGGGTTTAGTTGCAGGGGCAGGTGTGCCGCCACTATTTCCGCTTTTTTTACCGCCCATAAGTGCCATGGCTCCTGCACCAACAGCTGCGCCGATCAAAGCAGGTTTTACCCAGGAATAATCAGATTTTGCTGATTCTAAAGATTTAGCGGCATTTGAAAGCTGATTTGTTTGGGCCGCAGTGTTGCCTGCAGCTATAGAGAGTTCTGGGCAAAGCTTTGCTAGTTTTGCAGATTGTTGAACACAGCTAACTAACCCGGCTTGATTACAGTTTTTTGTGCCGCTTTGAGCTATTGACCCGCACGTATTGTAATCGGGAACAGCCGCAGACGTAAGGCCAGAGGTTGCAGTGGCTCCAGCTTCAGTTCCAGTTAAGTCTTGTGCGTTTGCTTTGATAAGTGACTGATTGATAGTTGCAGTACCAGCCAATCCTTTTTCTCGACCATATGAGCAGAAATTTGTAGCTTCTCTTACTTCCGCTATACAGGTTTCTGCAAACTGAATAGCTGCTCCTGCAGCGGGGTTACTGACTTTATATTTAAAGTTGTACTCTTGAAAACATGATTCGTATTCCGGTGAGTTACAAATTGGATCTAAATCTGTAGAAAATAATTTAGGAAGATAAATAAAATTCGAAAATGTTAAAATAAACAAAAACACATTTTTCATTTTCATATCTCATTCTCTCATCGGATAAGCCTTCGAATTGTTTAATTTGTGTTAAGAGGGCTTTTTGTCTGCCTTGATTAGGGCTTAAATCTTGGGCATAACAGCTCTATGGCGCTTATCTCCCGTTGGGGACGAGAGCGACTTATAGTTTATGACCCATTTTATTGCATCGGCTGAGACCTTAATTATCGGACGCGGTCGCGTGGCGACTCAGCTCATCCATTTTTTTGAAAGTCGCAATCTTCTCTATTCCAATTGGTGCCGTTCTACTTATAGTGTTCAGAATCAAAATCACGAGGAACTCCTGTCTCTTTTTTCAAAAGCCACACGTGTGCTTTTGCCCATATCCGACAAATCCATCAGCGAATTTATCGACCAGCACCAAGCCCATCTTGCGGGTAAATTACTGATTCATTTTTCAGCAGCTCACAGAGACCATCGAGCACTTGGCTTTCATCCCCTTGGATCTTTTACGCTCGATCAAAAAGTCGATTTTTCAAAAGTTTATTTTCAAGGAATTCATCCTGAAAGTCTTTTTCGTGAAGCCCTCCCGATGTTTGCAAATCCCTATACTCAATTAAGCGAAAGCGACATGCAGCTCTATCACGCTCTTTGTGTATATGGTGGGAACTTCTCAGCGATTTTGTGGAAGAACTTTTTTCAAAAAATGCAGCATATGGGAGTTCCTCGCGAGGCACTTAATTCTTATGTCCAAAATATTACGGATAATGTGTTAGCAAATCCTGAAAAATCCGTAACGGGTCCGCTCGTGCGCGGAGATCAGGCAACGATTGAAAAAAATTTAAAAGCTCTTGAGCATGAGCCCAAGCTTCATGCAATTTACGAAAGTTTTGTGAGAAACAGATGAAAATACAAGATTGGAAAAAAAATAACTCAATTGTCATGACCACTTGTTATGAGGCATGGAGTGCGCGCATTCTTGCGGACTCTCCGGTGGATGCAGTTCTAGTGGGCGATAGCGCTGCGATGGTGGTGCACGGGCATAATTCCACATTGCCAATTGATGTGGCCACGATGGCTCAACATGTGGCGGCTGTGTCTCGTGGTTTAAATGGCAAAAAATTTATCGTGGGTGATATGCCCTTTATGAGTTTTCGTAAAGAGCTTACGGACGTTATGACGAGTGTTGAAGAGTTGATGAAAGCAGGCGCGCATTCAATCAAGTTAGAAGGTGCTCGTGGAAATGAAGCTCTTGTAAAACACATTGTGCAATCAGGAGTGCCAGTCATGGGGCATTTGGGATTAACTCCGCAAAGCGTGCATGGGCTAGGTGGGTATCGAGTGCAAGGTCGCAGCAAGGAAGTTGCTGATCAGTTGATTGAAGATGCTTTGATTTTACAAGAGCAGGGATGTTTTGCATTGGTGCTTGAGTGCGTGCCTTCGCAGCTCGCTCAACAAATTACTGAGAAACTTTCGATTCCTACTATTGGAATCGGCGCAGGCCCGCATTGTGATGGGCAGATTCTTGTGTTGCACGATTTGCTGGGGCTCAGCGGACAAAGCTACAAGTTTGTTCGTCCTTTTGCTCAGGGCGAAGAGTGGATGAAGCAAGCTCTTAATAC
>JBAXJW010000030.1:0-10929 GCA_037137635.1 bacterium
CCATCCTTTTTTATCCTCAAGGAGGAGGCGCCTATACAGTTGCCAAAGATAACCTTGGAACAAAAGCAGGACTCCTGGCAGGCGCCGCACTTGCCATCGACTACGTTCTTACTGTTGCCGTATCGATTTCAGCAGGTGTTGCTGCGATCACCTCTGCTTTTCCTCAAATGAAAGCTCTTTCTGTTTCCCTTGGTATCATTCTTGTTATTTGGATGACTCTTATGAACCTCAGGGGAATGAAAGAAAGCTCTCTCATTTTTGCATTCCCTACTTATATTTTCATTGTCTCCATTTTTGCCCTCATTGGTGTGGGTCTCGTCAAAGCACTCTCAGGAGCAAGTGTTGAAGTCATTGAAGCCGACACTCACATCACTCAATCCGTTGGTTTATTTTTAGTTCTTCGAGCTTTCTCTTCTGGATGTACAGCGCTCACAGGAATCGAAGCGATTTCAAACGGAGTCCCCGCATTCAAAGAACCTCGTCAAGAGAATGCTCGCAAGACTCTCGTCATCATGGTTGCTATCTTAAGTGTCTTCTTTTTAGGAATTACCTTTCTTGCACTTCATTTTCATATTTCAGCAAGTGAACATGAAACCGTTGTGTCTCAGCTCGCGCGGGCTATCGTTGGCCACGGTGTTTTTTATTACCTTATTCAAGCAGCAACAGCTTTGATTTTGGTTTTGGCAGCAAACACGGCCTACGCTGACTTTCCACGATTAGCATCTGTTCTTGCCCAAGATAAATTCTTTCCACGCCAACTTCTTGCAATCGGCGATAAGCTTGTTTTTTCAAATGGAATTATCACTCTCGGAGTTTTATCAGGACTCTTAATCTGGCTCTTTAATGCCGAAACACACGCTCTGATTCCTCTTTACTCCGTAGGAGTTTTTATCTCTTTTACCCTCAGCCAATCGGGCATGGTCATTCACCACTGGAAATACAGAGAAAGAAAATGGAGACAAGGTCTTCTCTTAAACCTAGCTGGAGCTATTGCCACTACTGTCGTTGCAGTCATTGTCGCGGCCACTAAGTTCACCGATGGCGCATGGTTCGTAATCCTTCTTCTTCCAACATTTGTAATTATTTTCATGACTATTAGAAGTCACTACGACAGTGTTGTTAAAGAACTTGTACTCCCCAAAAAATGGAGTTTAATAGTAGAAGGTCAAGAATCCCTTGTTGTCATTCCTATTTCAGGATTTCACCAGGGAGTTTTGCACGCGATACAATACGCAAAAGAAATCTCGCATGATATTCGAATTTGCACGGTTAATATTCGCGAAGAAAGCACCCAAAGACTCAAACAAGAATGGGAAACAAACGTAGATACGAGCAACCCTCACAATCCAAAGCTAGTTGTCCTCGAATCACCTTATCGCTCAGTGATCTACCCCATTTTGGATTACATGAATGAACTTGAAAAAACTTTTCCAAACCGCACAATCACAGTGATCGTTCCTGAATTTATTACCAAAAAGTTCTGGCACAATCTTCTTCATAACCAAACAGCTCTCTTACTCAGGGCTCGTCTGCGTTATATTGAAAAACGAGTGATTGTTTCTATCGGTTATCACTTAAAAGGCGAATAATTTTAATAGCTGATATCGACAACCATCGAAAAGTTACGAGCAGCTCGCTTACTTCCATCTTCAGAAGGGATGCGGGAAGTTCCACTTGTTTCTGAGGCAACAGAATTGGCTGCTGTATAAATAGCCTGAGCACATTCATCACTTGTGCGAATGCACCCGTGACTATTTTGTCCGGGAATATATCCATTGTGAATAGCCGCAACTGCAGTTTGCTTAAGAGAATGCTTCCAAAAATACGTTGCGGGACGATGCTTCGTATCCCAACCACCTCGATACCACAAATAACGAGTCGTATCCCAAATTACATGTGTACCTGCAGGAGTTTTGATCGCAGGATTTCCGTCTGGATGAGGACTCACTCCGCCCGTTGCTGGACATCCACTTAAGACTGTCTTGTAACTTTGTCCGTCTGATTGGAGTCGATCAACCCACAAGGTTCCCTTTTCTCCAGGAGGTGCAAGTCTTACATGAACGATAAAATAGGGAGTTCCCGCTCGTCCGCCTTTTGCAAAAGTATTTTGAGAATATAAAGATAAAAACAGTAATATTGAAGAACCCCTAAGAGTTTTTTTCATTTGTAATCCTTTAACCTTTTTCGTTAAGAAGTTCATCAAATTCTTTAGTCGCTCCGCAAGTTGAACAGCCTCCGCCACAGCTTCCACCAGAAGATGTTCCCTCTGCTTGAACACCCTCAGATTTTTTGCTTCCACAACCGTCTTTACTGCAGCCGCCTCCGCTTCCGCACGGACGATTTACGCCCTGACTCCACAAAAGCATTTCCCATTCTTTGAATTGAGTAGCCGCAAAATTTCGAGCTTCACGAAAAGAATCAAATTCCCAAGAAGAAAGCTCTCTCATGGGAAAATTTTGGTGAACAAAAACTTGGTAGACATCTTTATCAGAAAGAGGATCATAGACTGTATTGATTCCACCTTCTTGATGTTCGCGCGCAAAAACCGCGCGATCCATCTCTTCTTCTTTTAAAAGCATGATGTCTTTTAGATAACTCATATCTGGATTAAATCTATTTTTTCTCTTTCAAATCTTTCGCGTTTCTAAAATTGACTCGCATCAATTCACCAATGGCCTCAAGAGCCCCCTTAGAACCATAGCCCATTTCCTTTTTTAGTCCACGAAAAGCTTGTATAGCAAGCTTTTCCCCAAGGTTGAGCGATTGATCATCAGGATCTCGGCGTCCTGAAAGAGCCTCAACGTCTTGAGAAGCAAAAACATCGGCCATTTTAGCTAATTCTTGATCTTCTTCAGCCTTCAAGCTTTGACGAATTTTAAGAACTAAATCAGGAAAAATTTCTTCAAACGGAAGACCAATTGAAGAACCCATGCTCAATGATTGAGCCGGATCTCCTCCCACGTTCTTTTTATTCTCAAGACTCCAAGCTCCCAAACGCCCCAAAATGCTCTGACGAAATTCCTCAACAGGGCCCTGAACTCCGAGCATTTTTTCTGTGGTCTCAATATCGCCCAGGTGCGGATCTTCACTTTTTCCGGTGATACGATTTTTGATTTTCTCACCTCTAATAAGCTTCATGACTTTTTGAATGTAATTCTCTAAAATTTGACGAAGCTCCGGCAACTGTCCCATACCCAAAACATTTCGCACTTCTTGATCTACCCAACGCATCCATTCTTGATTCGCAAGATCTACCAAAAGAGCATAGTCATGATAACCGGTGACGGCTTCGATCCTAAGATATTCATAATCACTATGTTTGAGAATGTGATTTTTCAATTCTCGAATAACGGCTAAAGGCCCCAAGCACTGATTTTCGTTTTTCAGAGCCGCATTTTGTAAAAGAATTCTCAACTCTCGAGCAGAAGGACCGATCAACCCCTCGTAAAAATCCTGTGTCTGATGTTCTTTTTCTAACTCAGGTAAGTGAAGTTTAAATTCGCGTCTTTCTTCTTCTGTAAACCTTTCGGGGATCACACCAGAATTGTAAGCTCGTGCTTTTTCAAGCGGGCTCAACGTTTCTAAAATCTTGTGCAAAAGATTTGATTTATTTTTTGTGATCGGTTTTTTCATTCGAGACATAACCGCCCACAAAGCCAAAACTTCTGAAGTGTGAGGCAAAACTTCTTTGAGCTCGCCAAATTTCTTTATCTCTCTCTCATAAACTTTTACTTCGTCAGAATATTTTAAAAGATAGGGCACTCGAATAAATTCAAAACGCCCTCGAAAGCTCATAAACTCTGGATGCTCACGGAAAGCTTCTAACTGATGATCATTTGTTGTTGCTAAAAGTAAAGCATCCAAATCGGCTGAATAAGGCCCTACTTGTATTCGCGAATTTTCACTCGCGGAGAGAAGATACTTAAAAGACTCGACTGGGCGCTTGAGCAAGTCGCTAAACTCCACAACGCCTCTGTTACCCGCCACAAGTTCTCCATCTAGTTGATAAAGATTCAAACTCTGCAAAGCAGGTGGCAAATGCGCAAAAGACGCATCCATCGTGACTTGTCTGACTTGAGCATCAATTCCAAACTGGGGTTCAATCACAGCAAGTCCGTTGCGCAATTGATAAGACAAATAAAATCTCTCTACGCGAATATGTTTAAAAACTTCTAACAAATCCCCATGATACTCATTGATGAGTGTTTCAAAGAGAAGCATGTTTTTATGACTGAGGTCTGCACTCTCAAAACGACTTCTTAAATATTCGTAATCAGTTTCACTGAGCTTGCTTTCTTTTTTCCAGCGAGCCAAAATCTCTTTGCGCTCTTCTTTTGGAATTAAAAAAAGAGGATTTTCATGAAGCTCAGAACGAAGAACCGTTCCCAACTCATTCGCTGCACAGTGAGCATAAGAATCGACCGGAGTTTCTTTGGAAGTCGCACCAATCCCCATACTCTTTCCACTCTTCTGCAAAGGAAATACCCATGAGAACGTGTACAGCGCCCCTTCTGGTGTATGAGAATAAGCTTCAAGTGCTGCAAACAAATTGCGACAGAGCGTGGTCTTTGCAGAGCCATTAGGCCCATGCAAAACAACAACCTTGTCCGATCGACCCGTCTTCGCAAACCCCTCTAAGACTTGTCGTAATTTTTGCTGAACTTTTTCTTGCCCAAAAACAGGCTGAAAGCGATCTTGATAATGAACTTGAAACAGTCCCTTGTCAGAAGCTTCTTTTGGATCATTTTTTTTATCGTAATAAGCAAAAGCGTCTGAAATCCAATCCCCTACTTTGCGTAAATATTTATCGGGATTGCTTTCACAAAGCTCTACGAATTCTTCAAAAGAAAGAATGCGCTTTTCTTCATGAAAACGACGCTTAACAGATGAACGAAGGGATTCAAATAAGGCGCTCATAAGCTTCAGTATACTTGCTGAAGCTTAAAGGCCCAGAGAGTCTCCATATAAAAAAGAGACAGAAAAAAGTAATTTTAAAAAATTAAGCTTGTGATTCAGCTAAAGGAGCAATGAATCCAACGTTACGAGCACGTTTAATCATCTTTGTAAGACGACGCTGATTCTTTGCACTCACACCTGATACGTAACGTGGAACAATCTTTCCACCTTCAGAAGTGAACCTCTGCAGAACTTTAAGATTTTTGTAATCAAGAACTAAGGTTTTATCGGCAACAAAAGGACAAACCTTACGACGACCAAAAGAGCGGCCACCGCCCCTAGGTCCATCTTTTCCACCCGCATCAGCATCCTTGCTTTCAAACTCTTCACGTGATGAAGATCTGCTAAATTCGCGTGGTTCACGGCCTGATTCTTTGTTGTCTTTATTATCCATAATCTTTCTACTTACTCTCTCTTTACCAATCTCTATATAGCTAGACTGAAGGGGGCATTAGCTCAACAGCTAAATAACCCCAAAAAGCCTTTATTTAGATTTTTTAGTAGCTTTTTTAACTTTTGCTCGAGCCTTTTTCTTTTTTTGTGAATTACGTTGACGTACTTTTTTAGTTAATCGGTTATCGCCGCGACCCATAGATAGATGACTAATAGAAAGTTTTCGCTCCGATTACAAGGCTTCTACAAGAAAATCATCGATAATTGTGAGTTTTGTATCATTCTTGAGCTCTCCCACCACAGAAAGGCGCTGTCGACCCTGTCCCTGGTAAAGTCTCATGTAGAGCTGTTCATAGCCAGTATAGGCCGCTTGAGAACGATCTACGAGGGTAGCGCTGGCAAAGGCAGCATTTGAGTAAAGATGAGGGGAATCCTCCTCATTCATAAACGTTCCGTACATAATCAAACGCTTAGAGCAGATATTATAGACAGAAACAGAAACCCATTCTTTATCAAGATTTTTCAAAGGGAGAGCATAAACAACCCAAGCTCTCTGACGACTCACTGCAAATGGATGCCAAATGAAGCCTCCATCGCAACGAGCACCTCGATCGCATCTCAATTTTACCTTTGTTTGTGGAATATTAACTTCTTGATACTGGCTTCGAAGTTCTGCAAGAGACAACTCCTGCCGCATGTTTGAACAGCCCTCATCATTTAGGCGTGTAGAAACATCAGCTTTCGCTTGAAAAAAAATAACGGTTAATGAAAAAACAACTAATTTACAACGATTCGCGATCAAGTAACCAGATCCCCTCTCCGAGGCGTGAGCCTAGGAGAAGTATCCGAGATTTTTTTAGAAAAATCTACCTTCATAAGAGGATTAAAGTAATATCCCCTCGATCCGTTCATCACATAGCGACTTTCGCGTGGATTAGGCTCCACTAATTTACGCAGTCGGTTAATGTTGATGTAGATGTTATTGTCGTGACGAAGTGGGTTATAATCCTGACCCCAAATCTTCAAAGCCAAATCTTCTTTTGAAAATTCTTTTCCAGGAGCTTCCGCTAAAAGAAGCAAAATACGCATGAGCGTAAATTTATTGTGGAAAGGAATTTCCCCGAGATGCTTTTCACGTACATAGTGACTATTAGGGTCGATCACCATGTCGAGCATTTGCTCTGGAACAAAGTGAAAATCTTCGAAAAACTCATTCACAAAACGCTGTGAATGCTGACTCAAAAGACCCAACTGCTGAGCCCAAGCATCATAACTTTCTTCTTGGAAACGAGCGACGATCGTACGATCCGCTTCTGTATTGAGCTTGTTGATTACAGGCAACAATTCCGCAAGTTGTGCAGAAGGAACCGTTTCACCCAATTTGCGACGCAACACAAACTCAATCAATCGTGAACGAATGTAGAGACGCTCAAAAGAAGATTCTTTTGCAAGCTTCGACATCTCTTGTGCTTTACGGAGAGCTTCAGCAGGATATCCCATTCGAGAATCCAAACGTGAAAGTAATTCCAAACAAACAGCCACGTGACGATTCATCTGAATATTTTGATGATAAACGAGAGCTTCTTGAAGCATCGCACTTGCTTGTTCGTGCTGAGCCGCCTCTCCTGTGCGCAAAAGAACTTCTGCTTTAAGAAGCCTAAGGCGCATTAATTCTTTTTCTTTATTTTCACTCGCAGCAATCACCACAAGCTTGTCGATAATTTCGTTCGCTTTTTCGTAATCACCTTTTTTGATGCAGAGAAGGGCTTTTCCACGAAGCATTCTTCGGCCAAAGTAAGAATTTTCCTGACCTCCTACGAGATCATTGATTTCATTGTAGAGGTCCATAGCCTTTTCGTATTTCCCTACAAGAGTCTCCAACTCAGCCAAAGTCATTTTGGAGAGTAAAGTAATACGACTCGGTCCTTTAGGAGAAATTCCAGGCTCTGAAGCGAGACCCAAAAAGATTTTCGCCTTTTGTTCATCTTCAACAGCTGCGTAACATGTTCCCAAAGCCCATAGGCAATATTGATATTCAAAACTATTTCGATTTCTTTTGAAAAGCTCGAGAGCTTCTTCAAAAAGTTTAATCGCTTCAGAGTAACGTCCTTGTTTGCGCAAAATATTTGCAGCAAGGTGCTGAACCCATGCAATGTGAAGCGGGTTCTCTGTTGCTTTTGCGAGTCCTTCGAGACGGGGCTTCAACTCAAGAGCTTCATGATATTTTCCATCTGAACGGAGATTTTCTGCTAATCCATAGGTCGCTTTGAAAGCTAATTCGTTGTGATTTAATTCCACAGCGATATCGAGAGCTTTATTAAAATACTCACGAGCCGATGCAGAAGCATCTTGTGAATTACTTAAGTAACAACCATCCTGAGCACAAACAGTTCCCACTCCGTAATAAAAATTTCCTAATTGAATTTTATCTTCTTTGTCTGAGAGAGAAATTTTTTCAACTTCACTCAAGTAGCCACTGATCACCTGACCCATTCGCAACTCAGTCGCGATTCGTGACAAGTGGTAATAGGCTTCGAGTTTAAAAGCACTTTTCACTTTAGGAATTTTTACAAAATCCTCAAGCAACCTCTGGCCTTCTCCTAATTCGATTTCTCGAATTTTAATTTTCTCGACAACCTCGACAAAATTTTCAGCGTTTATGACTAAAGATTGAGATTTAGCTGTGCTTTTTATCATATTTTTTTGTCCACTTCCGCTTTGTCTCTTTAAGCACTGAAACAGGGTGGATTGCCAGACAATAGCAAATTTAATGCGCCACGCCAAGAATATTGGTCTGACAAATTTACTTAAATTTGAGAAGCTCCCTCAATGCCCGTTATCGACCAACCCAGGGACCTCGAAGCTCTTTTAAAGCAAATAAAACAAAATCCCGCTTCAACTCCTCCTCGAAAAAGGGTTCTGGTCGTTCATCCTCGCTTTTTTAAGGTTTCCTACGCCATCAACCCTTACATGAAAGATGCGCAAGGCGCCTTAAAGCAAATTGATAGCTCCAAAGCGCTGAATCAATGGAAAGATATTATAAAAGCTTTTGAAACATCAGGCTTAGAAGTAGAAGTCCTGGACGGCCAAGCTCAATACCCCGATATGGTCTTTGCTGCTAATCAAAGCTTTCCCTTTTGGAATACGCACAATCAATCTTGCGAAGTCATTCTTTCGAATATGAGCAACAAAGAGAGAAAGGGAGAAGTCCCTTACTTTGAAGAATGGTTTCATTCTCAAAACTTCAAAACTCATAAGCTTCCCCCAGAGTTATCTTTTGAAGGAACGGGTGATGCTCTCTTAGATCCTGTTCGGCCACTCATTTGGTGTGGATATGGATACCGTACACAACCCCAAACACTTTCGAGAATTTCAGAAATTTCAAAGATGAATTTGATCCCTCTGGAATTAAAAAATCCCTATTTTTATCACCTCGATACATGCTTTGCTCCCCTAACCGAACACACGGCTGTCATCGTAAAAGAAGCCTTTACGGATGAGGGGCTTGCGCTTCTTCAAAGTGCTTTTGATCAACTCATTGAATGCGATCCTGAAGAGGCTCGAAACTCACTCGGCGCGAATTTATTTTGCCCCAATGGGCGCGATGTTTTTATCGATCAAAACAACAATCAACTGATCGAAGATCTTCAGGTGATTGGCTTTAAAATTCATACACTTAACACAAGTGAATTCCTGAAATCAGGAGGCTCTGTTTTTTGCCTAAAACTCCACCTCTGGTAGGAATAATAGGCAGAATGAAATTGACTTGATGCACTATATTTATTATGCATAGCGTTGCATGTTGATTGCCTCGATTATTAAAAACCCCGTTAAAGCTTTCGCTCTTTGTTTTTTAACTGGAATATCCTCTCAACTTTTTGCAGGCGGAGACTCAATCCCCACGCACCCACTTCCACCCCCCTCACCTCCTCCAAGCATTGTGACCCAAGATCCTTGTGATGATTTAAGCTTCTTAGCAAAACTCAATCGCCCCGATGCAGTGACTCAAGAGTGGCCCTTTAATCCTCTCAAAAAAGGGGAAGAATACGATGTCCGAGAAAACTCAGATGGCTTTGATTACATTTACCACGCTTGGTACCTAGGAAGAGCCGATGGCAAGTACCCTATTTATTATTGGAAAAGAATTCAAAAACCCACCACTCACGTTCAAAGCTACCAACGTCCCGTACCTCTTGTAGATATCTGCACTGGATGTGTCGTGGGTTTTGGTTGCGAACAAATTAATATTTTTCAAAATGGTTGTGAAAGCCATGTTCAACTCGTTTGGAAATGGGCTGACTTTAGGGATGTTTGTACCGTGCTCAAAAAAAATCCAGAACTCAAAACAAGTGTAATCAGAGAGATGAAACGCGGAAATCTTTTTGGTGCACTTGAATTAAAAAAACCAAATAGTTCTCAATTTTTAAAACGCTTTGAATTTTATTCTCACAATTCACTTTCTTGGGAGAACTGGAAATCTAATTATGAGCAAAAAACTTTTCAAGTACCCGCAACAAATCCTCAACCCGTAACAACTCCTACATTTTCACCGCCTAAGCAAAGCATTGATCCCGAGCCTGCACCCGTTCCCAATATTTCCAACATCCTTCCTGAAGAAACCATTTCAATTAAGCCAGCTGCAGATAAATCAAAATTACCGATTGCTCAAAAGGCAGAAGGAAAACCTGGCTTTATTGTGAGTCCTTATTCTCCCGGAAAACTTATTGATGCGACCGATGTTCCGTCTGGTACTGAAGTTGGCGATCCTTACGCACTTGGAAAAACTTTTTTAGTTCCTTAATTTTTTGCTTTTGCTGTCAGACTCACTTGAGCTCTTACATAAGCTGAAGCGCTCATAGGACTAGACGCTGCTGCACCTGTGCCTTCTGCTCGCATCATACCCATCGCCAAAAAGGGTGGAGGCTGCGCGGAACTCTCTTCACGCACCTCAAGAACCGTGATTTTTCCAAGCCCTCCTGCTTCCGCAATATGCAAAGCTTTATCTCGAGCTTGTGTCGTTGCTTCTTCTAAGAGCTCTTTATAAACATCATTCCTTTCTGCGATATCAAATTCAATTTGCTCAACACGATTTGCTCCCAAGGGAACCAACTGATCCACAATCTTTCCTAAATTTTTTACGTCTAGGATTTTAATTGAAAGACGATTCGTAACTTCATAGGCATCGATTTTTGAAGATCCTTTATCGTACGACATGACTTCTCGAAGGTTGTAATCAAGCGTTTGAATATCATCGCCTTGAATTTTCAGATTATGCAATTTCTCCAAAATCGCGGTGACTTTGATTGCATTTTCATTACGAGCTTTTTCCGCTTGAGAAGAGCGAGTTAAAACAGCAAAGGTAACGCGAGCCATATTGGGTTCGACGCGTTTTTCTGCAAATGCGGACGTGTAAATTTTTGGAACCAAAACCTCTCCTGGATGACCAGGCGGGATTCCTTCGCTGCATGCATTCAAAATGAAGATTAAAGCAAAAAACAATAGCTTTCTCATAAACCCCTCTCACTCAAGATTAGGCCCTGCTCCGCGAAGCGACAAGAGCAAGAGTCAAGGGAAGTTGCG
>JBAXJW010000031.1:0-10924 GCA_037137635.1 bacterium
TAGAAGTTTTCTTTCCATTCACTTCCACAGTTTCGGGGCTTGAATAATAAGTTGCACCCGCATCGACTTGTTTCTGATACACCATGGTCACAACGTTATCGTGCTTCAACGCAAAGACTGAATTCTTTACTTGAATTCCTTGGTCTTTGAGCATTTTAGAAGGAAGGATAAAACCTGAAGTCGAAGAAGCATCCGTGTATGCAAAAGTCTTTCCTTTTAAATCTGCTAAAGATTTAATTCCGCTGTCCGCTCGTGCAATGATTTGCCCCTTATAGGTTTTTTCGCCATTCGCTCTTTTGGTAAGCACCAAAGCTTCGATGGGATATTTTTTAATGTCTCGTGTGAGAATGTAGGCAAAAGTTGAGAAAGTTGCGAAGTCCGCCTTCTTTGTTCCAAAGGCTTCCACAACTGCAATGTAACTTGTGGGGACCGATGACTTCACATAAAAGCCTTCGTCTTTGTTGTAGATTTTTTGAGAAACATATTTTGAAACAAACTTAGCCATTTCAGCGCTCACATTTGTAAGTTTTTGAGCATCCACAGAAGGAATAAAATACATCGCAAAAGGACGATTCTTAGTTCCTACTTTTGATTCTGAACAACTTATTAAAAGAGAAAAAAGGCCAAGGGAAAACACGAAGGAGAAAACTTTTCTCATACACCTCTGGACATAGTGAATATTAGGGTCGTTTATCAAATAGAAAAACCGGATTTTAGCTCTGTTTCTGCTGAGTTCGGACTTGTATTCAGAGGATTCTTATGGGCGATGTGGCAAGAAATAATATCTTAAAACATAGGCTGCTTCTTGATTCGAACTTTCAACAAATTTCACATAGAACTCAGCAGCCTGATATGCCTTTTCCTCAGACTTGAGCAAGGCCACCAAGTTTTCATAATCAGAGGCAAAACGTTCTGCATCGACATCTGTCACAAGGTGCTTATGATCGAGACTAATCAGAAAATTCGCAAGTTTCTTGCCTTCCCTTTCCTCAAAGCCAAGGGCAGGAACCAATTCCTCACCAATGGATTTTCGAAGCAATTTCCAATTATCTTTATAAACCGTCACGACTTGGAGCTCTGGAACAAAAACCTGAGTTTTTCCTTGTCTTAAAATTCGCATATCAACGATCGCAACTGTATCCGTATCGCCCAGCACATTGTCTTTACCAGAAAGGAGTCTACTACTAATACGCAAACGCCCATAATTTTCACTCAAATAATCAACGTTGGATATTGAAACTTGTTTTTTTCTTAAGAGATTTTGAATTTCTTCTCGAGAAATATTTCTTTGCACAAGTCGCATTTGAGCATGCGAAAATATATGCGTTTCGTTCGTTCTAAAACGCATAATTTCTGTGGCCGCAACAGCGGTCATAGGCAGCAAATATCTTTGATTGGGATTTTTTTTCTCCTGAACGGCCTTGGATTCGCGAATATCTTCAGGAATTCCGCCATGAGTCTCCATATCAACTTTTTCGAGATTATTTAAACGAAGCAATTCGCTTCCAAGATCAGAAAGGCGCATCTGGGGGCCATGATAAAGCAACCAATCACGCGCATCCGTGTAATCATGGGGCATTTCAAGAACTTCATCCATGTGCACAACAACTTTGATAATAAGTGATTTTTTGCAGCCCTCAATTTCAGTCTGGGCAGCAGTCTGATTAGCAGCGTGAGTAGAGGAATGATTTGAAGCGTGAGAAAGAGCTACGAATGCGAGAGAGGTCAAACACCCCAAATTTTTCACCGGCTCAATATCGCCTATCTGAGCTTTTGAGGCCAGCCTGAAATGTTCGCAAAAGTGAACATTTTTGCTTTTCAAAAGACAGACCCCCTTCCCCTCAGTTAAGATTCAAAAGTGGCGTTTCTCTTAGCCTTTGGGGCCAACTTTATCTTTGCCTTCTCGGCTACGCTCTTTACCGACTTTTCTAGAGAGGTTTCTGGCAAATGGATCAACTCCTTTAAGCTCTTTATCGCTTTTATCTGTTTTGGACTCACGGCACTTATTCTTCAATCGACACCGATCTGGTCAATAGCCCCCTATTTTATGTTGAGTGGCGCCTTGGGACTTTTTTGCGCCGATCATTTTTTATGCACAGCTTTTGCAAAACTTGGTTCTGCAAGAACCCTCATGATTTTTAGCTTTTCCCCAATATTTGTGGCTACTTGGAGCTTTTTTCTGTTTCAAGAAAAACCCCCTTACACAAAGTTTATCGCTATCTTCTTTTTTATCGCCTGTGTTTTTACCCTGAGCATTGAGAAGTTTCGCAAAGAAGGCCATTGGGAAATCCCCGGACTTCTTATGGCTCTCTTTGGAATTATTCTTGATGGCCTTGGGAACGTAACAACCCGCTATGCTTTAAACATTAACCCCAATGAATCGGTTATGAATGTTTGCGCAATGAGAGCCTTTGGAGCTTTTTTGGGGTTTTTACTTTTTCAACCAATTCTCAAAACTCGCCTTGTGGATTCATTTCAAAAGCTCAGTCGGCGAAAAAAAATCACCGTTCTCATCGCCAGCTCTTTAGGCACTTATGTCTCTCTCACCTTTTGGATTTCTGCAGTGAAGATCGGAAACCTCACCTCTCTCATAGCTTTATCTGGAACGACTCCTCTTCTTGCAGGAATGTTTGAAATCGCAATGGGAAAAACAAAGGCCACTCGCTATCTTGCTTATGCTTTTGGATTATTTGCGATTGGATTTTATTTTTTGATTAAAAATTAATTTAATAAGATAAAGTTTTAATCATGAAAAAATACACTCTTATTACGGGAGCCTCACGCGGAATAGGGAAAGCTTTTGCCGAGGCACTTGCTCAAAAAGGAAAAAACCTCATCCTTGTTGCGCGCTCCGAAAAAGAATTAGAAGAGACGGCATCTCATCTTCAAAAAAAATACTCGGTTGATGTAAAATTTTTTAAACAAGACCTCTCACACACTCATTCAGCAGAAGAACTTTTTGAAAAAACAAAAGATTTAAAAATTGAAATACTTATCAACAACGCAGGCTTTGGAGTCACAAACGATTTTTCAAAAAATGACGTTCTCGATTTAGAAAAAATGTTAGTCCTCAACATCGTCACACTCACTAAATTATCGCGCCTCTATCTTGAACAACTTAAAGAAAACCAAGGAACTCTCATCAACGTCTCCTCAAGAGCCGCTTTTCAACCCATTCCCTACATGGCAGCCTATGCTGCTTCTAAGACTTATGTGCTGCATCTCTCAGAAGCCCTGCACGAAGAGCTCAAGGAATCAGGTGTTCACGTGATGGCTCTTTGCCCTGGAGCAATTGAAACAGACTTCTGGGAAGTCGCTCATATGGATCCTCGAAAAATAAAGTTTGAAATTCAAAGCCCAGCTTTTGTCGTTGAATCAGCTCTCAGCGCTCTTGAAAAGAAACCTTCTTTTTTCATTCCTGGTTTTAAAAATAATGCAACAGCTTTTGCTACTCGACTTCTTCCAAGAGATCTTGTGACAAGAATTTCTAGAAAATTAATTGGGAGATAGTTTTTTACTCAACCGTCACAGACTTCGCTAAATTTCGAGGTTTATCGATGTCACATCCCAATTGCTTAGCAAGTCCGTAGGCCATCAACTGTAAGGGCACCGCATAAAGCATTGGGGACGAAGCCCAGTCTGCCTCAGGTAAAGCTAAGTACTCATTACACTCTTTGCGAAAAGCGTCGTGCTTTTCCACTCCCAAACCAATGATCCAACCACTTCGAGCTTTGATCTCTTGCAAATTCGACAGAGTTTTAGCAGAAACATTATCCTTCGGATTTAAAACAATTGCACATGTAGATGAATCTATTAGAGCAATAGGTCCATGCTTTAACTCGCCAGCAGCATATCCTTCAGCGTGTCGATAAGAAATTTCTTTTATCTTCAAAGCGCCCTCAAGTGAAATGGGATACATCAATCCACGTCCTACAACTAAAATCGTTTTGAAACGCTCAAGACTTGCACCCATATCAAGATAAGTTTTGGACTGAGTGAGCACTTGCTCTAACAGAAGAGGAACACGCGCAAGAGACTCGGCTTCATTTTGCCAATTAACGAGAGTGCCCCTCATGCGAGCAACGTCTTGAGCTAAAGCAGAAAGAATCGCAAGTTGTGTCGAGAAAGCTTTTGTTGAAGCGACTCCAATCTCTGGACCTGCTTTTGTTTGATAATTGACATTTGCCTCACGTGAAATCGAAGATCCAGGCACATTACAGACAGCAAATGTTTTAACTTTTTCATCAAGAGCTAAACGCAAAGCCGCCAAAGTATCTGCCGTTTCTCCCGATTGAGACACAACTCCTACAACTGTATTTTGAGTAAAAACTGGATTGCGATAACGAAACTCACTGGCAAGATCCACCTCAACAGGAATACGCGCCCATTTTTCAAAAAAGTATTTTGCCGTAAGAGCTGCATAATAAGCTGTCCCACAAGCCACAAAGTGTAAGCGATCTACATTTTTCCAAAGATCTTTATGTTTTTCTAAATCATCCCACAAAAACCCAAGCTCTTCAGTTGGCAAGCGCCCGCTCAAAGTATCCGCCACCACACTCGGCTGTTCAAAGATTTCTTTAAGCATAAAATGATCAAAGCCACCCTTTGCAATTTTGTCGGGCGACCAATCAATGCGACTCATTGGAATTTCTTTTTTCTTTAAATCAAAATCGTAAAAATCCAAATGATTCACTTGTCCTGCAAAAATTGTTTTGGCAGGCAAGAAATGCATGTCGGACAAATGCGGCAACAAAGCTTGTAAATCACTTCCGATATAAAGCGAATCAGTGAGCTTCCCCGCAACTAAAGGTGCGCCCGCTTGCACTCCAAACAAATGCCCCTCAAGACCCGCCACCATCACAAGAATCGCATAATGTCCTTCAACTTTTTGGGTTCCAATCTTAAGACTCTCTAAAACATTTGAAATTTTTTCAGGAAGACTCAGCGATTCAAAGTCTCTTCCCGCTAAAAGCTTGTAACGAATGTTTTCTATTAAATGAGCAAAGACTTCTGTGTCTGTTTGAGATTCAAACTCCTGACCTTGTCTTTGAAGCTCTTCTTTAATCTCAAGGTAGTTTTCAATGATCCCATTATGAACAAGAAAAGTTCTACCCGCTTTATGAGGATGTGCATTCACCTCTGAGGGAACTCCGTGAGTTGCCCAACGAGTATGGCCAATGCCTTGAGCAAAGTCGCCTTTTAAGCTTTTTAATGCATCCTTTAGGGCACTCACTCTCCCTACACATCGCTTGATTAAAACATCTTCTTTTGAATGCGGCATAAGAGCCACACCTGCAGAATCATATCCACGGTACTCAAGACGCTCGAGGCCTCCGATTAGAACTTCCGAAACATTTTTTGGCCCTACATAGCCAACGATGCCACACATTTTACTTTGATCCTTTCGACTTCAAGCGCGCTTTCAATCGATTTGCATAATCTGCTTTCACAGTTAATTCTGCTCTCGAAAGAGCAAGAGCCCCCGCAGGGACATCTTCAGTAAGCGTCGTACCCGAAGCGACATAAGCATTATCTCCGACAGTAATAGGAGCAATCAATTGAGTATCGCTTCCAATAAAAACATTTTTTCCAATATAAGTTTTATGTTTCATCACACCGTCATAATTGCAAGTGATGGTTCCACACCCAATATTCGACTCTTCACCCACATCCGCATCACCCAAATAAGCAAGGTGATTCACCTTTGCGCCTTTTCCTAAAGTTGTTTTTTTAAGTTCAACGAAATTTCCAACCTTCGCCTCTTCTCCGACAACGCTTTCAGGACGCAAATGAGCAAAGGGTCCGACTTTTGATCCTTGCTTTAAAACTGCTGAGCGAAGCACACATGAAAAATCAACCAAAACTTTATCTTGAATTTCTGTATTTTCAATTAAAGAGGATCCGACGATTTCAACTTCTTTACCAATTTTACTTCGACCTAATATTTGCACATTAGGACCCACTACACAGGGACCTTCAAATTGAGCGCGAGCAGAAACAAAAGAGCTCAAGGGATCCGCAAAACTAACTCCCAAATTTTCTGCAAGATTTTTTTGAAGTCTTGCCTGAGAAAGACTTCGAGCAATCGCTAGCTCATAAGCATTGTTCACTCCCGACAAGTCCCACTTAAAAGGACATCGAATCGCTTCGCTCTTAAATCCAGAAGCCGATCCTAGAGTGTCTGTCAGATAAAATTCTTTTTGCTGATTATTATCTGAAATTTTTTCTAAAGAATTCAACAAAGCCGCAGCTTTGAAATAATAAACACCGCTATTCACTTCTCGAATCTTCTTTTCACTAGGACTCGCATCTTTTTCTTCGCGAATTCCCTCAAAAACACTTCTCATGTCTCTCAAAATTCTTCCAAGACCGCTGGGATTCATTGTGGTGAAGGTCATACAAGCAGAATCAAGATTTTGCTTGCGCGCTTCTGCAATAAAATAATCAAGGGTTTGCTTTCTGATGAGAGGCAAGTCTCCATTCAAAATAATCACTTCTTCCGCTGGATCAACCTTATGTCCACCACGTAAAAAACCCTGCATCGCAGTTCGAACTGCATCGCCCGTGCCTTTTAATTCTTGTTGAGTGAAAAAAATTGTCTTTTCTTGAAAGCCCAAAGATTTTAAATTCATTAATTCAGAAGCTCTTTCAAGCAACGAAGCTTTCACATCGGAGCCACCATACCCGATGACCACTCCCACAGGATTACAAAGTTCAAGAAGGGCTTGATAAGCAGGAAAAGCCATCGGCTCATCATTCACCGTAAAGAGTACTTTTGGACGATCTGATTTCATACGAGTTCCTCGTCCTGCAGCTAGTAAAATTCCAATCATTTGAACTCCTTTATGCTATGCTAGTCAGCGTGTTAGCAATCGTCGACATAGGAAGTAACTCCGTTAAAATTCTTGTCGCCAAAATGCAACAAGGCGTCTTAGAGGAGATCCATATCGACTCAGAGACAACCTCACTTGCCCGAGGCCTTCCCCAAACGGGTCAACTCAGCCAAGAATCCATAGCAGCTACGCTCGACGTGATGAAACGCTTTCGAAAAGATCTGGACCGTCTTCAGGTGCAAAACATTAAAATCGTAGGAACAGCTGCCCTCAGGGAAGCTTCCAATCCCGACTCACTCACAAAAGCCATTGAAAATATTTTAGGATCTCCTGTCTCTATAATTTCCGGAGAAGAAGAAGCTCGCCTTTCACTCCGAGGTGCCCTCACTGCACGCCCCGACATGAGTCACGAAAAAGACTGCTCTTTTGCTGACTTAGGTGGAGCCTCTACCGAAATAGGATTCCTTCATCCTCAACTAGAAATTGTTTCAACTTCGCTGGGAGCGCTTAAAACTCATAATCTTCTTGAAATTGGTGGCGAACCCACCTCGAATGAAAAATGGCAAGAAGCCAAAGACTTTATTTCCAGTATTCTAGAAAAAGAAGTCCCGAAATCTTTAAAAAATGAAATTCAAAATAAAAAAACTTTCATCGCAGTTGGAGGGACCATTGTCATGGCTAACAAAGCAATGGGAAATAAGGAATTCAAAGATAACTGTTTTCACTTTCAAAAAAACGAACTGGAAACTTTTGCAGATAAATTGCGCAAAATTCCAGATTTTGAACGCGCTCAAATTCCTGAATTAAGTAAAGACCGAGCAGACATCCTTCCGTTCGGGATGCTCATACTCACCGAATGTATGAAATACTTTAATCAAGAAATAGGAATTTCAACAGTACGCGGACTCCGACATGGACTCGCGCTTACACTCCTTGATCCAGCTTAAAGGTTTTATTTATTTCGATAAAAATCAGCTTCTACTTCTGCACTCGAAACTCCCCGAGCAGAAGAGTTTGTGATCACAATAAAATTTGCATTTTTCTTAGCGGCTTCATTTCGTAAATAATTTTCACATGAAAGTTGATTAGCAGTTGCCGTGTAAGCATTGAGGCCGACTTCACACCTACCACTTCCAATTTTTTTAAGTTTTTCAAGCTCCGTTAACGTCACGTTTCTTAAAATTGTCACATGATTCGCTTCGGGATCTAGTTTTTCAGTGGGAGTCGTGCACGCTGAAAAAAGAATCGCGATTAAGAATATCGATAGACTGATTGTATGATTTATAAACTTACCCATTTGCTCTCCTTAAACGATCATTAATCGCTCGACCAAGACCAATATCTTTTGTTTTTAACACAACTATTTGTTCAACTTCAGTTTCAGCCAGCCGTAAAGTTTCAAAAAGCTCAAATGCAGCTTCTTTTAAATCATTCTGTGACAAAACAACGAACTGTGCCCTTTGATTGAAAGGCTTCAAGCCGGGAGCGTCACTTTCAAGAATCTTCAAAAAAAGAAGCTTTTTATTACTATGATAACTTACCCACTTCTGGGGATCATCCATGACGACAAGTGGAACGAGAGGCGCATAGTGCTTGCCTTGCCCCGGCATCGCATCGCCAGAAGCAACATCACCCTGCGACTGCTGATAGCTTTTATCGAGTTCAAAACCCGCAAGAACAAGCTCCTCATCTGAGAGAGCTCCTTCACGCAAGATTCTTAGCTTTTCATTTACGACTTGAACGATTGTACTTTCCAAGCCCTCCGAACTTCTACCTCCATCAACAATGGCCTTGAGACCTCTTTGACCTAAATCTTCTTGAACTCGAATTGCCGTCGTTGGAGAAAGACGCGTAGAGGTATTCGCACTGGGCGCTGCTAATGGAACTCCGTATCCATCTAAAACCTGTTCAAAGATTTTATTTTTAGGAGCACGAAGAACCACAAGCCTTGAAGAAGCCGTGCAAATATCAGGAATATTTTTTTTTGGAAGAACAAGACTCAAGGGACCTGGCCAAAACTTTTCAATCAATCTCGATTCAACGTCCGTTAATTTTTCAACCCAATTAAAGATATCCCAATCTTTTTTCAAATGAACGATTAAGGGATTAAAAGTTGGACGATTTTTGAGATCAAAAATCTTAGCAATTGCTTTTGGTCGAGAGATAGGAGCGGCCAAACCGTAAACAGTTTCTGTAGGAAGAGCTACAGGCTCATCGTTGTTAAAAAATTCTTCGACTTTACTTAACCAATCACCTTCAGGTTTAAGGATCGATGTCATGTTCCACTTCCAAATCCAACAAATTGCTCAACTAAGGGATTCTCAAAGAAAGAGCGGCCTTCTTTGCGTCCCTTAAGAAGCATCGAACGTTTCTTTTTTAAATCTTTTACATCTTTTAAAGTTATTTGCCCAGACGCAAGAGATTTTCGAATCCACCTCAAGCCATCAATCACTCCTCTTTGCATTTCAATCTGAGGAACACGGCCCAATTCTTGACGAATCACCTCATTCGTTAAAACAATCCAAAGATGATCCTCCATTTTTACAAAAGAAGGAGTTAACTTTAAAAACTCATAAGGCAAAACAGGAGATCTCATAAGCCCACTCACTCGATCATCAGCTTCTATTTCAGCTTTTGGAAAGTAAAAAGGATTTCTCATTTGAGTCCAAATCTCTTCGGCAATAGACAAGTTCTTTGAGGATTCAAAATCAGAAATACCTTTTCGAGTAAAAGGACAGTTTTCAGAAATTCTAAATCGATCTTTATTCTTAAGAGGCAATTTACTTTCTAAGCGAGAGCGAAAAGATTCAATATTCGAACGGCCAATCACTCGGTTAAAAACACTTGTCCCAAGAATATTCCACGAGTCCCACTTGAAGGCTTGCCATTCTGCATAGTTTCCACGATTTTCAGAAGCCCAACTCACCGCAATCCAGCAAGCAAAACCCACACCATGAATACTTTCGATCTTGACCTTTTTTTCAAGCTCCTGCAAAAAGCCAAGCGCTAAATAAGCATCAGTTCCAATACCTTCTATCCACACACTGACGCTTCGAACAGGAATTTGAACTTCCGGAATATTCTCAATACTGACATGCTGAGTATCCGTTGAAAGATCTGATACAGGTACACTGACAGAGACGTTTGATTTTTCTTGAACAATTAATTCTTCTACTTTTTGAGTTTGATCAAATTGAGTTAATTTTTTGGAAGTTGATGTACAAGCCCAAAAAAAACTTAACAAAGAAAGACTCAAAAGGCTTAAAGCTTTTGAAGACATAATAAATACTCCACGTTTCCATCTGTTCCCGTTATGGGACTTTCAACCTGACCTAAAACTCTAAAGCATCCCAGTTCGCTTATGAGATTTAAAACTCGGTCCAGAGCTTCTTTTCGAAAATCAGGATTCTTCACAATTCCTCTGGGTACTTTTTTAGCATCCAGTTCAAACTGAGGCTTTACGAGCAAGACCCAAAAGCCACCCGACTTAAGCCAAAAATGCGCATGTGATAAAACCTTTGTAACAGAGATAAAACTCACATCTGTTACAAAAAAGTCAAAAGGAAGAGAAATGTTTTTTTCTTTCCAAAAACTCTCTCCTATATGCAAAACATGTGTTTGCTCTAAAGAGAGCACACGTGAATCTTTTCTCAATCGTTCATGCAGCTGATGAGTTCCCACATCAAGCGCAACAACTTTTGCAGCACCCTTTTCCAAAAGCACTTGAGTAAATCCGCCTGTACTTGAACCAATATCAAGAGCGAGCTTCTCTTTGAGTGCATCTTCAATCTCAGGCCAAGCCTGAAAAGCTCCTCTTAATTTTTGAGCTCCGCGACCAACATCTGCCAAGGTTGCATCCTCTATGCGAAATTCAGTTTCGGGCAAAAAAGAATCCCCTGCTTTTTTAACTTTTTCCCATCGATCATCTTTTTTAAACTCTACAGAACCTGCAAGAATCAAAGCCTGAGCCTTGCTACGAGTTTCAACCTTAGACTGATCAACCAAAATTTGATCAACGCGTTTTTTATTTTTCATCCTGCTCTCAAGGCTCACTCTTTGCGATTCACGAAAAAATTAAGAATCTCTTCGAT
>JBAXJW010000032.1:0-10693 GCA_037137635.1 bacterium
AGGTGCAGAAGCTGTCATGATTTTGGATACAGCAGCGGGCGAAGTTTCTGTCGACTTTTTTGAGCGTTATATTGCCCCACAATTAAAACATTTAGCGAAGGATCAAGTGGGATATTACATGAAGGGCGGCACAGCTGATCATTACTCAGTGATTCGGGATTTTCCTTTTGTGGGCTTTGGTTATGATCATCGTTTTGATTTAGCGAAAGTTTTAAAAACAACTCAAAAAGGTTTTGTTCAAGGAAATTTTCACCAAAACTTTATGAATGGAACAGAAGCTGAGTTTGAGAAAAACTTTGAAGCTTTTGTGGCACCTCTCAAAAAATTAACTCCTCAAGAACGAGCGGGATGGGTGGCGGGTCTTGGTCACGGGATACTTCCTCAGGCCAAAGAAGCGAACGTTCATCGTTTCGTAAAAGAAATCAGAAGAATCTTTCGTTAAAAGTTCAAAACTTTAAGAGAAATTGAAAGAATAAACATTGGATCATAGCGAAGAAAAAATCAGAATCATTGGGGCAGGTTTTTCAGGACTCACACTTGCCTATTATTTAAAAAAAACAAACCCTTCCCTCTCGATCACTATCCACGATGAAGCAGAGAATGTTGGGGGCTTGCTTCAAAGTATTCAGACTCCTTATGGATTGGTCGAAACAGCTGCGAATGCGATTCTTGATAGCGATGAAATCAGAGCTCTCGCCGTGGATGTTCAAGTTGAAATGCTTGAGGCAACAAAGGGGATTAAGAAAGCTTATTTTCTAAATCAAGGAAGGCTTCAGACGTGGCCTTTAAAATTATCAGAAACAATTTTGCTGTTGCCTAAAGTTTTACGTTTTTTATTTAATCGAAATTCTTTTGCCCCCCAAGATTTTGAAAGTGTTGAAGAATGGGGAAATCGAAATTTAGGTGTACCTTTTACTCAAAAACTTCTTGATGCGGCTTTAGCGGGTATTTATGCAAGTCGAGTTCAGGATTTAAGTGCTCGACTTATTTTCTCTAGATTTTTTAGGGTTCATCCAAAAAGTCTTTTTAAAAAAAGAAAAAAGAAGAAAAAAATACAAAGTATCGCTCCTATTTTGGGAATGCAGCATTTGTGTTTGCGTCTTAGGGATTACTTACAGACGCAAAAGGTAGACTTTGTTTTAGGTAAGAAATTTGAGCTCGATCAGAAAAGTGAAAATGAAAAAGTTATCTTTTGTGGTTCTTTAGGAGGAGCTCAGAAATTCTTTAAGGATTTTGATCTTGTAAAAGAAACTTACAAAGATTTTTTAACTCTTCCCTCTTTGCCAGTTTCTAAAGCGACTTTGTTTTTTGACTTAGAAAGTTCAAAGAAAACACCTCATGCTTTTGGTGTCTTATTTCCTCGTATAGAGAAGCGACCTTTTTTAGGTGTTTTATTAGATACAAAAATTTTTAAAAGAAAAGATAAGGTTTATTCCGAAAGTTGGATTTCCAATGAAGATTTTGCGGATTTAAAGTCTGCTCAATCTAAGATTTTGAATGAGAGAAAGTTTCTCTTCAAAAGCAAAGAAGAGCCGCTTTTGGGGCACCTTAAGAGTTGGCAGAAAGTTCTGCCACTGTATGGTGATGGGTTGAATCGTTTTTTGCTCGATCGATGGCCACAAATGCGTCGAGATTTGTCTAAAAACGAGATTTACGTTCACGGAAATTATCTTGGCCACTTGGGGCTTTCTCGACTAATTTTGGAATCCAAGAATATGGCGCAATCATGGCAGGTGAAAAAAAAATGAAAAAAGGTATTTTATTAAGTAATTTGGGAAGTCCCTCTGCCCCTACCCCAGAAGCGCTAAAGGTTTATTTGGATCAATTCTTAATGGATAAATATGTGATCGATTTGCCTTATGTTTTGAGGGCCTTACTTGTACGCGGAATTATTTTACGTACTCGCCCTAAAAAGTCCGCTCATGCTTATGAAGTAATCTGGACTCCTGATGGCGCACCTTTGGTTGTAACCACAGATAAACTAACTCAAAAAGTGCAACAAGCTTTGGGTTCTGATTACTCTGTGAAATTTGCGATGCGCTACGGAGAGCCTTCTTTTAAGAAGGTTTTAGATCAATTCAAAGATGAGGGTATTTCGGAAGTGTCTTTGCTCCCGCTTTACCCACAATGGGCGTATGCTTCCACAGGGTCTACAGAAGCTCACATCAAAGAACTCAATCACTCGGTTAGGATAACAAAGCAGTTAGATCCTTTTGCAGATGATCCGGATTTTATTCAATTGTGGTTGAAGCGATTTGTGGATTCGCAAATCCCTAAAGATTCTCTAAAGACACATTATCTTTTTAGTTTTCACGGAATTCCTGAAAGACATATCAAAAAAAGAACCCCCAATTGCGGAACTTGTCTCTTTGATAAAAGCTGCTGTCTGGCGGCATCTGCTCCAAAGTTTTGCTATCGTTCACTTTGTGAAAGAACTGCGCTTGGAATTGCTCGAGCCATGGGACTTCAAGAAAGTGAGTACACGGTTACTTTTCAATCCCGCTTGGGTTTAGATCCTTGGCTTAAGCCGTATACTGATAAAGTTGTAGTCGAGCTACCTAAACAAGGTGTGGAGCGTCTGGTGATGTTTAGCCCGGCTTTCACATCTGATTGCCTTGAAACGATCGAGGAGTTGGGTGTTCGTGCTAGGGAAGACTTTCAAGAAGCAGGTGGTAAGGAATTTACTCTTGTTCCATGTCTTAATGACGGTGATGATTGGGCAGCTTTATTGGCCCAATGGGTTCGCGAAGAAAAATACTTCGCAAAACCCAATTGGTTATAAGTTAAAATTTTTGAAAAACTACAACTTTGTGAACGGCAAGAACTTACGTGCGCCTTTTGAAAGGATTCCGACGTAAGCTTTGTCGGCCAAACTTTCAGGTTTGCAGCGGCTTGTTCCCACTTCACGATGGCGAAGGATTTCTCCTGTGCGAGGATTTCCGATAATCGTGTCGAGAATCCACGGATCTTGAGTTCCTTTGCGGTGAGCGTTTGCGCCGACAGGAGCATCGCCGAAATCACCAAATTTCAAGAGGAAAGAACGTTCACAACGTGAAGCCCAGCTTGCTTCGCTGTCTTCGATGTAATGCAACTTCTGACGGAGTTCTTCGTCTGCTTCACGGCAAACAACTCCAATGATTCCTTGGCAAGAAGCAGGCATCATGAGTTCTGGTTGAAGAGCCACGTAATAACGAGGAGAAATATTTAATCGACGAAGACCTGCCCAAGAAACAATCAAGGCATCGAGTGCTCCGCGATCTAATTCTTTAAGACGCTCTTGAAGCGGACCAGGAGTTGGAATGATTTCCACGTCACTTCGCAAATTACGAATTTGCATAATACGTCTTTGAGAACGCGCTCCAACGCGAGCATTTGTAGGTAATTCTTGAATCGCTCCGTAAGTTGCTCGAGTAATCATCGCATCGCGAGGATCTTCACGAGTTAAAGCCGCAGCAATGATGAGGCCCTTAGGAAGTTCGAGGGGAATTTCCTTCATGTTATGCACAGCCAATTCAGTTTGGTTGTTCAGTAACATGTCGAAAGTATTTTGAGTCACAGATTTTCTGTGTTGCTCATAAGGAACATCTTTGAAGTAGGCAGTGCTGTGGTCTGCAACTTTTGTGACTTCAGTGATTTCAAGTTTGTCTTTTTTATAACGATCCATGAAAGCATTGTTAAAATCGCTTCGAATCGCACGCGCTAGAGCTGAATCACGACAAGCAATACGATACTTACCAGGTGTAAAGATCGGGCCTGTAGACTGTTTTTTAATATCTAAACGTTTGCCATCGTTTTTTTTGATAGGGAATGAACCAATGAAGTCAAAGCTAGCACCTGACTTTTTCTTAGAAGAACCAGCAGTAGGAGCAGAGGAAGGAGTTATGGATGTACGAGTCAACACACTTGATCGAGAGCCGAGGACAGATAAGCGGCTGAGCATGGGAGATGCCGGTTTTGTAGTTTTTGAAGAGACATTTTGGCTATTTTTTGTGGCCATTCTTTAAATTACCTCTTTCGATATTTGAGTGACGTTTGTCACTGCTTTTATTTGAACTTTAGAAAGTGTTTCTGCGATGTTTCCTATTACCTCTAAAGCCTCTAAGCTTTCGCAAAGTTGCGTTAAAAATTGTTTACCCTCTAAAGGACCTAGCTCATTGGATTTAGTGATCAGGATGTGACCTAACTTCGCCCACAAGCGTGGCTGATTATACATGATTTCACTCGAATTTTCTAGAAGAATCTCTTCAAATAAGAATTTCCATTTAGAAATGAATTCTTGCTTAATTGGACCAATCTGATTGAGGTTTATTTCATCATATACGGATAAAAGATGTTGCTTCAGAGTTTTCTCAGCAAAATCTATACGCTCTCTTTGAAGGGCATCTTGGTCATCTAAAACGCTTTTAAAATCGTCTACGTTGCGTAAAATGAATCCTAGCTCAGTCACATCTGGGCTTGCGTTGCGAGGAAGTCCGAGATCGAGAATCACTCTTAATTTTGATTTTTTTGAGCTGAGTTTTGAAAGGGTTGTCGATTTCTTAGACAGTATAGGATGACTTGCGGATGTTGCTAAAAAGACAACGTCCGACTCAAGAGCGAGTTCTTCGAGTTTGGAAAATTCTTCCACATTGCAAAAGCGACCGTAAGGATGAGCTTCGATTTTTTCTTTTGAGCGATTGATCCATGTAATTCTTGAAGCATTGAGTTCGCGAAGTTTTTCAATCGCCAACAAAGCCATGGCTCCTGCTCCTACGATCAGAAATCTTTTGTCGTGAAGAGTTTCAAAAACATCACTCAATCGCATGAGCGCAAGAGAGGATAAGTTTTCTCTCCCTTCCCCAATGCGACTTTCTGATCGAACACTTCTCGAAACACTTAATCCTCTTTGAAGAATGTGGTTTATGGGTGAGTTAAGAAGTTGCTCTTCTTTGCATTCCCTCATGCTTGTGCGGATTTGCCCCATGATTTGATTTTCACCCACAATCGAGCTTTCAAGACCTGAACCTACACGAACAAAATGTTCAAGAGCTGCGAGATCCCTCCAGATTTTGAGAGCCTCGGGATTCGCTCCAGTCGCTTCACACCAAGCTTTTCTAACGATGAGTGGGTCTATATCTGTTCCGTAAATCTCCACGCGGTGGCAGGTTTTTAAATATAAAAAAGGACCGGCTTTTGAAGGATGGAGATTTCTTAAAAAAGGAGCAATGAGTTTGAGCGGGATCGCAAGTTTTTCGCGATCTTGAACATCCGTCCATTTAGAGTGAGCGCTCAAGCAAAAGAAGTTATTCATGATCGACATCAGCGCAGGAACTCCCTGTTGATATGACCCATTTGACTGCTTTCAGACCAGACAACCGAAAGCACAACGAGGAGAGCTAAAAGAGCTGTGTAGAGATAACCTCTAAAAAGACTTTGTGTTTTGAATTTGTTCCAAATTTTTTCGCTGTAGATAAAAATTAGCCCAAGTACCCAGACGGCCCAAATGCTGGGGTCGTGGGCCCATTTTTCAAGACTATCTTTCCACGCATTGAGGTGACCACTTCTATGAGTTTGAACAGTGTGCACAGTTAAAGCCAAGAGTGCGAGAGTGCAGCCTAAAAGCCAAAAAATTCGAACAAGGCTAAAGCTCCAGGTGCAAAGCTTTAGAAGTCCTTCGAGTGAGAGAGTATTTCGTTTGGAGTGAGATTGTGCGTTGATCGTTCGTTGTTTTTGATTGGGAGTATAGATCTTTCGTTCTTTAAGAGCGCCCAGGCTTGAAGCTAGAAGAACGATAAGAAGCATTCCACCTGCAGCTACAAGAAATGTTGCGTGTAGAAAATAAAGTGAATCCGATGGCTTAAGAGGGTTTTCGACAGGATGACTAAAGCTTTTGATCCAACCCGAAAGCCAAAGAGCGCCAGCAGCCCATAAAAGAATGTTGAGATAACGCTTCAGGTTTGGATCGATGAGTCGAGCCTGGGCAAAGTAGATCACAAGCAAAAAACCCCATAGGAGTGCGCCCCATAATGTGTTTAAAAACGATGTTTTAAACAAAAGATCAATGACCCAGGGGAGCAATCCCACAAGCCAAGGAGAGGGAGCTTGAAGTCGGTTTGGCATGATTGAAATTTCGAGTTATTAATAGCACATGGCTAACGTTCATGTCATTACAGATAGTAACTTCGAAAGTGAAGTTTTAAAATCAACCACTCCTGTGCTCGTGGATTTTTGGGCAACTTGGTGCGGTCCCTGCAAGGCTCTTGGTCCTAAACTTGAAGAGCTTTCAGGTTCGTACACAGGCAAAGTTAAGTTTGTAAAAGTTGATGTCGACCAAAATCCCGAAACAGCAAGTCGTTTTGGAATTCGTGGTATTCCGACTTTGATTCTTTTCAAAAATGGTCAGATGGTTGATCAACTTGTGGGAAATCAACCCAAAGAAGTGATCGAAAACATCATCACAAAACATTCTTAAGTTTTGTAAGTTATCGAGTTCTCAGTTGGGATCTTTATTAAAGTCGCTCTCTCCTTCAAAGGATGCTGTTGCAATTAGCATTGCGGGGAGTGATCTTATTCAAGAGCTTTGGGAAGGTCGCGTGTGGGTCAATCCGCGTGTTTTTTTGAAAGCCGCTCAGGCCTCTCTAGCGTGTCTTGCCTTGCAAGCGTTGAACGAAGAAGACAGTACTCAAAACATTGAGCTTCAATGGTTATGGGAAGATTCACCCTTGCGAGCTTTATATGCTGATTCTCTTTTCCAGGGGGCTATTCGCACAAGTTATTCTTGGATCGGAGAAGCTCACGAGGAGATTCTAGAACTCAAAGGACGTTGTCAGCTTCGACGGGTAGAGAATCTTTTTGAAACAAATGGAATCGTGGAATCTTTTGGAGACGTTGTGAAAGATGTGCAAGATATTTTGCTTAAAAGCGAACAAAAAGATTGTGCTTTAGCCGTGTCTGTTCGATGGAATATTATCGAGGGAGACATTCCTCGTTTAGAAATTACTCGTGCGCATGCTTATCTTCTTCATGTTCTTCCTCCCGTCGTTGAAAGTCAGCGGGATGATTTGTTGTTGCAGTGGCAATCTTTTTTAAGTGATTTATCGAGCCCTGCTGAATGGGTTTTATCGGATGATTCCGAAAAAGCCGTTCGAGAAATGAATGCTCTTTTGCTGGCTTCGCCAAACGGAAAAGAATTGTTTTATAAAAAACCTTTCTTTTTTTGCACCTGTAATCAGCAAAAAATTGAAGATATTTTAAAGTTATTGCCAAAAGAAGACGTTGAATCTTTTGATTCGGTTGTGGAGCTTTCTTGTAAGTATTGCGGAAAAGATTATCGGGTAGAAAAATCTAAGTCCGGTTTAGCTTGAGGGTTTTTCGTAACGGGTAAGAAGCGAGATTTGTTTTTTTCGTACCATTTTTCGATGACTGCTTTTACGACGGGTCCCGCGGCGACAGCTCCCCAGCAAGCATGCATAGCAAAGGCAACAACAACGATTTCTGGTTTTTCTTCCGGAGCATAGCCCACAAACCATGCGTGACTTCTTCGATTGAGAGGACGCGCTTCGCAACTTTTAAAGAGAGCGTCTTCTGAAAAACTTGCGACTGTTGCCGTTCCACTTTTTCCAGCAATTTTTACCAGGCTACTACGAACAGTGCGATAACCTGTTCCGGTAGGTTCGTTCACAACATCGGACAAGCCTTCTTTTACTCTTCTTAAGTGATCGGGATTGATTTCTACATGATCGAGGAGTTTGGGTGAGTTTTGCTCAATGATTTTTCCGTCGTAATTTTGAATTTTAGAAACCAGATAGGGTTTAAAAAGTTTGCCTCCATTGACCAGAGCTGAATAAGCTAGACCTAATTGGAGCGGTGAAGTGAGTGTATAGCTTTGTCCGATAGAAACGAGAAGCGTTTCTCCTTGTGACCATTTTTGTTTAAGAGCTTTTTTCTTCCATTCAGGACTGGGCATTAAGCCGAGAGCTTCGTTTTCCATTCCCAAGCCCGGAGCGCTTCCAAAGCCAAAGTGCTTTGCAAAGTCAGTGAGGGTGTTTACAGACGGCATTCGAGAAGCCATTGTATAAAAGTAAACGTTGCAACTTTTTTGAATGGCTTGTCGAAGATTCACGTTTCCATGACCGGTTTTTAGGTCGCAGTGAAAAATTTTATTACCAAGTCTGTATTTGCCCGAGCAATAAACATTTTCATTTGGATTGATGATCCCCGCTTGTAATCCTGCAAGAGCTGTAAAAATCTTAAAAGTTGATCCAGGTGAGAAATGATCTTGAATGACTTTATTTCTCAAAGGGCCGAATTCGTTTTTCATCACCCTTTCCCACTCTTCACTCTTGTTGAGCGAAAGACTTGTGGGGTCAAAGCCCGGCTGAGAGTGCATTGCAAGGATCTCTCCCGTGTTGGGATTTAAAGCGACAACAGCTCCGATAAAATCCTTGAGAGACAACTGAGCAGCTTCTTGTAGGTCAGCGTCGATTGTAAGCGTGACGTCGGGGCCTACTTTTGCATCAACTTCTCTTGCAAGATCTCCGAGGATTTTTCCTTCTTCCTCTTTTTTAAGTCTTCGTCCGTGAACATCAACAACGGCATAGCGGGTTCCTTCACGGCCTCGGATTGAAAGATCAAGACTCCTTTCGATCCCGTATTTTCCAAGAACATCGTTTTGGTTGACGAGACCACCAGGATATTTAATTTTCCCAACATCTTTTTTTGTAGCAAGTCCTGTATAGCCAAAAACATGAGCGGCATTTTCTTTTAAGAGATAAACTCTTTTAATGTTTGTTTGAACACTCACGCCTTCAAGGTCGCTCTTGTAAGCTTCTACTTTAGCGGCAATATCTCGAGGAAGATCGCGAATAAGTGTAACGGTTGCGAACGTCTCTTTTTGGCGAACTTCTTTGGCGAAATCTTTTTTGAGTTCAGCAAGTTTAATTCCTGTGAGTTGGGAAACCTTCTCAAGTATCGGAAGTGGATCTAGGTTTTTTTGTCTTTTATAGATAAGATCGAGCTCGAGGCGATTGTCGACTAAGAGCTTTCCTTCGCGGTCTAAGAATTGTCCGCGGGGGCCTGGAATGATTTCTTCTTTGAGTGAATTTTTATCGGAAATAAAGCGGTATTTTTGTCCGTTTAAAATTTGAAGATAAGAAATACGGAGAACCAAAACTAAAATAGCAAAAACAAAAAAAGTGAAAAGCCAGTAAAACTTTTCTTGCAAGTAACGTAGGGAGTCTCTTTGACCAATCATCGGCTCATTCCTTGTATTCGAGGGCTGAGATCACTCGAGCCAGCTTTAGGATCATTCTCAAAAAAATCATCCCATACAGCTAAAAAAGGAAGCGATAAATAAGCAAGTATAAAAAGAGTAAAAGTAGAGAGGATATTGTGAGAGATGAAAGAAAAAATAGAAAGGCCTTTGTATTCAGACATCATAAAGAAACGCCAGATAATTTTACAGATAATCGATTGAAGGCAAACGAGAATTGCAAAGTAAGGTCTTGTGTCGAAGGGAAAAGCAAAAGTCATTAATTTAACACAAAGAGTGCTCCATACTTGTGCAGCAATGATTGCACCAAAAGCAAAAGGGAAAGAAAGAGAGGAAAGGTAGCCTACGAAAATAGAGAGCACAAAAGTTTTTGTGAGGCTTCTTGAGTGAGCAATATACGTGAGAACAATTGATAGAAGACTTATAGATCCAAGACTCCAAGGAAGTTTAGATAAAACACTCCACTCGATAGGAAGTATTCCTAAAAGAACAATGAATAGAAAAAGAGGAATTTGAAGAATCCGCTTTTGGGTTAAGCTCATATTTAACGAGCGCTCCCTTGAGTAGTGCTTTGATTTGTGAGGCGAATAGTAATGGGTGCTTTGAGCGGAGGAAGGATTAGAACTTCTTCTAGTTTATCAAAGTCAACCGCAGGGCGAACAAAGGAGCTTTGCAAAACTCCTAAAGCTGGTTTTTGAACTTCCACGATAGTGCCTACAGGAAAACCCGCTGGAAAGATGCCGTCTATTCCACTGGAAAGAAGAAAGTCTCCAACTTTAAAATCTTCAATTCGGTCGACATATTTTGTTCGTGCAAAATACTCTTTTCCAGTTCCTTCGAGCAAGGAATGGGAGCGGGAGCGTGTGTTCACGATGTCGATGATACTTGAGGGATCGAGTAAGGTGACAACTATAGAAGTGTGGTCGTAGACTTCCTTGATTTGGCCGATGATTCCATCGGGACTTAGCACAGGAGAGCGTGCTTCGATTCCTTCTTTTGTTCCAAGATTTAGAAGATAAGTGAAGCGATCGGGACTGACGTCTTCTCCGACAATTCGAGCAACTTTAGCAGAACCTGGTGTTATTTTTTTTAAATCCAAAAGAGCTGAGAGTCGCTTGTTCTCTTTGGCCATTTCTTGCATTTGAAAAATTTCTAGTTTCAGACGAGCGTTTTCTTGTGTGAGGTCATCGTTCATTTGTTTGACTTTAAGCAGAGCGACATAGTTCTTGAAGATATACCCTACTCCGCTCAAGGAATTGTGTATGGATTCAGCTGTGGGATGAACGACCCAAGAATTAACTTTTTGGATAAAAAGCGTTTTCGGAAAACGAAAATCATCAAAAATGAGAGCTGCAAAAGGAAAAAGGAATAGTGAGGCGTAACCCAAAAACCTTTTATATTTCTTCCAAAAATGTCCCCAGATCATACCCACGATTAGTCTAC
>JBAXJW010000033.1:0-10671 GCA_037137635.1 bacterium
ATCAAATTCCTACAAACGTACTTTCAGAAGCGTTCTTGAGTTTTTTGGGAGTAGGAGTTCGTCCTCCTAATCCAAGTTGGGGAGTCCTTGCGGATGAGGGTTGGAGAACTATGCAGTACTATCCTCATCTTATTATTTTTCCAGGACTCATTATTTCGCTCACGATGCTTTCTTTTAACTTTATTGGAGATAGCTTAAGGGATTATCTCGACCCTCATTTAAAGGGTCGATTGTAGAGCGCACATCCTCCTGCTAAGAGGAGGATATGATTAAATTTAAGTCGTTTAATTCAAAAACTTTTGCCTTAGCACTTTTGTTTTTGTGTTCGATTTCTTGTACACAAAAATCTTCTTCAAAATCGAGTCAAAATATTTTGAGAATGCGACTTGAGGCCGAGCCTCCTTCGATTGATTGGACGACTGCAACGGATGGACTCTCTCGAGATGTGATTGTGACTTTGCATGAAGGTTTAGTTCGCATGGACAAAGAGGGAAAGATCGTTCCAAATTTTGCGGAATCATGGAAAGTGAGTCCAAATGGAAAGGTTTTTACTTTTAAATTAAGACCAAATCTGAAGTGGAGTGACGGAACGGCTTTAGTCGCGCAGCATTTTGTAGATGCTGTGGAGAGAACTCTTTCTCCCAAGGTTACTTCGGAATATGCCTATTTTCTTTTTGATATAGAAAATGCGGAGAATTTTTTTAATGCGAAAGAAAAAAGTTTTGCAAAAGTGGGTGTGAAAGCACCTGATTCTAATACTGTTGTCTACACTCTTCGCTCGCCTGCTCCGTATTGGATCAACGTTCCAGCTTTTTCTGTGACTTATCCTGTTCGTAAAGACTTGATTGCGCAACTTGGAGATCGTTGGACGGATGCTGGGAAGTTAGTCACAGCGGGTCCTTATCAATTGCGTGAGTGGATTCGGGAATCAAAACTCGCTTTGGTGAAAAATCCTTATTACTGGGATCAAGAAGCTCAAAAGAAAATGTTTGATGAAATTGAATTTCGTGTGATCAAGGAAAACGCTGTTGCTGTGACTCTTTTTGAGAGAAAAGAAGTGGATATTGTTCGAAAACTTTCCCCTCTTCAGGTTCCCATGCTTTCAAAAAAAGAACCTGGTTTTACAAAGGCGGCTTATTTGAGATCTATGGCTGTTGGTTTTGGAATGACAAATCCTCTGACAAAAGACAAGCGAGTTCGAATGGCTCTTGCAATGTCTGTGGATCGTGCACAAATTAAAAAAATTTTAAGTGATTTGGTAGAGCCCACTCAATCGTGGATTCCTGAAGGTCTCTTGGGATCTGATTCAAAAAGAGGAGTCAATTATGATCCTGAAAAAGCAAAGAAGCTTTGGGCAGAAATTCCTAATCCTCCTAATAAAGGTTTGGAGTATTGGTATCCAAATGATGAAATGCATAAAATGGTTGCTGAGTTTTTGCAGTCTGAATGGAAAAAGAATCTAGGAGCCGAGATCACTCTTGTGGCTCAAGAGTGGAAGGTTTTTTTTAAATCAGCTGCCACACAGGATCTGCCAATTTTTCGATATGGCTGGGGGGCTGACTATGCAGATAGCAATAATTTCCTCGACATGTTTACGTGCAAGTCGGGAAATAATTATCCCAAATACTGTAATCCTGCTTTTGAAAAGCTCTTGAAGGACGCTTTGAATACACAAAAGCCTGAAAGTCGCTCTCAGCTTTATTCAAAAGCAGAAAAAATGCTCATTGAAGAAGACGTTGCGATTACTCCGATCTTCCAGGAAAACAATCTTTTCTTGGTTAATCCACGACTAAAAGGTTTTGCGGCAAATAAGATGGGTGAATTCCGTCTTGCGGATGTGAGATTTCAAGAGCAAAATTAGAGGTAATGGCTAAATTACCTCAAGTGTTTGTTGTTAAGTTTTTAATCATTGCGTTTGCCTGCGTGTTGAGCGCGTCAGCAAGTGCGAAGTCTTTTAGAAGTAAATTCATTTCTATGGAGTTACCTCCCAACTGGGATTGCCAACAAGAGGAACTCGATTGGGTTTGTCAGCCGGATAATCCTAATCTGCGTAATGAGGCGATTGTTGTGATTGTGACAAAAGCTGTCAATCCTCCTGATGATACGTTTGATAAATACAAAGAATATTTAAAACAAACAAAAGCCATGAGAGATCTTTTGGGCAAGGGATATACAACTCAGGTTAAATACGTAAAAGATAAAAAAATTCGCGATCAAATGTGGGTAGATAGTTTGCAGATTGGTCCCGAAATTCCAGGTTTTATTTCTCGCTATGTTGCTTCGATTAAGGAACAGGTTGCGGGATTGATTTCTTATCATGTTGCGGAAAGCGTTTTTGCAAAGTGGGCAGAGGTTTTGGATAAGATGATTGATTCTGCTGAAATCCGCTTTGATCCCAAAGCTTTTGATGAAATTGTCAAAACAAGAAACATGAGTCTTTTTGTTTCTCCCAAACAAGCGTCTTTTACGGCTCCCAAAAATCAAAGTGGGGGTGTTGCAGAAGCTCCCAAAAAAGACGATGGCGATTTAGCCATTAAAATTGGTGGCGGTGTTCTTATTCTAGCGGCTATTGGGTTTATTATTTATCGCAAGAAAAAAGGCCTCGGATAAATTTCGAGCTTTATGGATTTTAAAAAGGCTCTTGGGTGGGGCTTGGAAGCGGGCATGGTAGCGCCCGATTTTTCGTTACTTGGAACAGATAAAAGATTTCATTCTTTAAGTGAGTATAGGGGAAAAAATGTTTTCCTTTATTTTTTTCCAAGAGCTTTTTCTTCCAGAGCGACTCAGCAGGCTTTGAGCTTAAAATCGTATCATCACATTTTAAAACAGAATTATATTTTGCTGGGGATAAGCACAGACCCCTTGAACGCACTTCAAGCTTTTGCGGAACATCATTCTCTTCTTTACCCGCTTTTTTCAGATGTCACTCAAAAAGTTTCTAAAAATTATAACGTTTTAAATCCTTTTCAAAGATCCAGTCGAGTGACTTTTTTTATCGGAAAAGATGGTGTTATCAAAAAAGTTTTTCGTTTTGTTCCACCAAAGTATTATTCTCAAACTCTTTTAGAAGAGTGTCGGTATTCCCATGATTTGAGTAGAAGCCCATATCGCTAAAGATGTCCAAAAAGGAATCATAACGTTATCGTCCCACTGAGAAGGCCAAGCTTCTGCAGCAACAGACGTGAGTGCGCCGATCACAGATAAAATTAAAATTTGAAGAGGCGACGGCCAAAGGGTTCCCATCGAAGTAAAATCTGGCACGCTTGCCCAGCGACCCGTCCACGCAACAATTCCGGCTAAGAAAGCAGCAATGAATCCCGCAAAACTTCCCTCAATTGTTTTTTGTCTCAAAACTTCCTCAGCAGCCGGAAGAGAAACTTGTGGAGGAATCGCAGATCTCCAAATTGTTTTTCCAAAACGAAGCCCAAAAAATCCTGCAAAAGGATCCATCCAAGCAAGAATCAATAGGCTATGTACGGCAATGGGTTTTGAAAATCCTACAGCAAGCCACAGAAGTCCCAGCATATAAAAAGTTTGCGCACTTAAGTTTTTTGTTTCTTCTTTGCGCATGACTCCACCCATAATTTTATGAATGTGTCGATTAAGGCTGTGAATGCGTAAGCGAAGAACATCGATACAAAAAACAAGAAGAGTTAAAAGAGCAACTAAAACAATTGTTTGTTTACGATCTAAAACGTAAAGAAATATATAAGCCGCAATTGTTCCACTCAGCATGTGGTAAATTTTGCGACCAATGTGGTCGTCTTTACGCGTGGGAAAGCTTTTAAATTTCATTGTTCTTCAGTGAGAGAAAGAATTTCCTTAACATCGCCTTTGCCGTGTCGAACAACAACAGGTTCAGCAATAGAAAAATCAATAACAGTCGAAGGTTCAGAGGCAATGTGATCTGTATCAAGGATAAGTTGAATAGATTTTCCAAGAACTTTTTCGATTTGTGCAGGATCTGTAAGAGGCTCTCCTTCGGGACTTGTGCAAGAGGTCCCTACAATTGGATGTCTAAGCGCATTTACAAGTGCGAGTGCTACAGGGTTTGCGGGAACCCGAATGCCCACACTACTTCGTGAACTCACGAGGAGCTTTGGAACAAGGCGAGTGGCAGGTAATACAAATGTATAAGGTCCTGGCAAAAGTCGGCGCATATCCCGGTAAACACGATTGCTGACAATCGCAAATTGGCTTAATTCTTTGAGGTCCGCACAAATTACGCTGAGTGGCTTTTTGCGGTCACGTTTTTTTACAAAATAAATCTTATCGATAGCTTTTTTGCTATAGAGATCACATCCAAGGGCATAGCCCGTGTCTGTTGGAAAGGCGATGATGCCCCCACGTTGGAGGACTGCCACAGCTTGATCAATGACCCTGGGAGAAATAACCGGGGTGCCGACCTTGAGAATCATGTAACTTTTGTAACATGGCCCCCTTCAACTCACCACGCCCCTTAAAAGAAAGTGTCGCCTAGGAGCCCCATTTTGATGCATTCAATCTTAAGTCGCTCTATTCTCTTTATTGCGCAACGCAATAATGCTAAAAGTAGCTTCCGTGTCAGAAAGCCAAAAAAGTTTTTTTAGCTGTCGAGTGCCTTTGAAGGCTGAGGGCGCGCCTTTGGCTGCTTATCTTGCAGATCGTTTTACTTATTACAAACAAGAAGATTGGCAGCGGATGGTTGAAGAAAAGCACATCCTCTTAAATGGCGAGGTGAGAGCTGCTGATACTCCTGTTCATGCCGGTGATGAGATTAAGTATTTCACTCAAGAGCGCCCTGAACCCAAGGTTCCCACTAAAATATCGATTGTTTACGAAGATCAGGATCTTTTGATTGTGAATAAGCCTGCACATTTGCCTGTGCATCCTTCAGGTAAGTATTTGCGTAACACTCTTATTCACCTTCTTCGTAAGCAAAAGCACAATGACAAGTTATTCCTTGCTCATCGAATTGATCGCGAAACATCTGGGCTTTGTGTTCTCACAAAAAGTACTCTCGCTAAAGAGAAAATGTATTGGGTTTTTTATGAGGGCCAAGTTGAAAAAACTTATTGGGCTCTTGTCTGGGGCAAGCCCGATCCTGCTTCCGGTATGATTGATGTGCCTATTGGAGCGGTTCCTAAGGGAAATACGCAGCTTTCAAAGATTCGAATTAAACAAATTGTGGGAGGCGTAGAGAGTAAACGCGCTCAAACGAAGTTTAAAACTCTTCAAACAAATTGGATTCGCGGGCCTTGGATGCCTCCACCTTGGAAAAACCTTCAAAATATGACTCAAGACAAAGAGGCCGGTGACTGGCCTGTTTCTCTTGTGGAATGTCGGCCAATTACGGGTCGAACGAATCAAATTCGGGTTCATATGGCTCATGTGGGCTGTGGGCTTGTGGGGGATAAGCTTTATGATCCTTCCGAAGAGATATTCTTAGAGCTCTGTGAGGGGAAACCTCTTTTAGAGGGAGAAGAGGGCTTGCCCGGCTTTCGTCTGCCCCCTCATTTGCGTCCTCGTCTTGTACTGGATGCTCATGCTCTTCATGCGCGCACTTTGAAGTTTCGCCATCCGCGAACGAATGAGACTCTTGTCCTCAATGCCCCGCCCCCGCAGTCGTGGCGTGGTTTTTATCGATCTTAACTTCGATTTCTCTTCGATTTTTAGGTCGATTTCTAAGTAATCTTTCGTGATTCGAGTTGATTCATAGAAAGGCCTTTGCTAACTGTTACTCCTTACAGCAAATAAGGAATATGAATGTCTAATACAACTACTAAAGTTCGAGTTTACGAAACGATCTGCCTGACGAAGGTAGACATGCCCCAAGATAAATATACAGCGATGCTTGATCGCTGCAAAAAAGCGATTGCTGAACAAGGAAAAGGCGAATGGCTTTATGAAGACGATTGGGGAAAAGCAAAAATTTCTTATGTCGTAAATAAAGAGCCTCGCGCACAATGGACATACTTCCGATTTAAATCGGAGTCTGCGGGAGTCGACGAATTAGTTCGTGGCTTAGGCATCAACGAATTTGTTTTAAGACAAGTGACTTCACGCACTTCTGAAGATGGTGCTGATTACAATACTCTTCGCCCAACTTTCGCAAAAGATTTGAACGAGCGCGATAAGCCTCGTGAATGGAAAGATCCTCGTGGTCGTCGTGGACCTCGTGGAGATCGCGGTGATCGTGGTGATCGTGGAGATCGTGGGGATCGTGGAGATCGCTTTGCTCCTGTAAGTGAAGAAAAAAGCGAAACTTCTTCAGGTGGTAAACAATCATGAGAGTTATTTTACAAGAAAGCTATATGAACCTTGGCGAAGCTGGCGAATTGGTAAACGTGAAGCCTGGCTACGCTCGCAACTTTTTGCTCCCTAATAAAATTGCGGTTTCTGCAACTCCTGCAAATACAAAACTTTTTCAAGATAAAGTAAAAGAAATCGAAAAAAAGCGTTTATCTGAACGTGAAAAATCGCAAAAGCTCATGGATGCTTTAAAGGACGTTACAGTCACTCTTATTAAAAAAGTAGGCGATGACGGTAAACTTTACGGCTCTGTAAGTTCAAAAGACGTTGAAGATGCTTTGCTTAAGCAAAATCACGTTGTTGATCGCCGTATGATTGTTATGGGTCAGCAAATTAAAATGTTGGGTGACTACCCAATCATGATCAAACTTGTAGGTGGATTGAAAACTCAAGTCACTCTAAAGATTGCTCCCGAACAAGCAAAAAAGAACTAATCATTTAAAAACTGATTATTGTGCTCCGTCTCTTGTGACGCGCGCATGTGATTCGCTATAAGAATTAAACAACTGCTATGGCACTCGAAATCGTATCGTCTAAAGGGCGACTTCCTGGAAGTGGAAAGTCTTTAATGGCTTTCAAGATTGGCGATCGTCCTCATGATATTGAGTGTGAAAAGGCGCTTCTTGCTTCAGTTCTTTTATCGAACGATTGCCTTTTAGAAATTCAAAACTTTTTTGAGAAATCACATCTTTTTCTCCCTGCTCATCAAAGTATTTTTGAATCGATGCAGTCTCTTTCTTTTAAGGGAGTTCCTGTAGAGCTTACAACTCTCGCGAATTATTTAAAAGAACATGGCCTTTTGGATCGTGTGGGTGGAGCTGAGTATCTTGCGCAAATTTCTCAGAGTCCCGCAACTTCCATGCATGCTGCGGAATATGCGCGTTTCTTAAGTGATCTAGCTTGGCGAAGAAAATTGATTGAAGCGGGAGAACTTTGTCGCGGACTTGCTTTGAAAGCAGGAGAAACGACAGAGATCGCGGCAGAAATTGAAAAGACTGTTTTCGATGCCACTCAAGAAAAAAAAACTTCTTCAGTTGATAAAATCGGAAACCTTTTACATCAAACCCTCAAGGAAATTGAATTTCGTAGCGACAATCAAGGCGCAATGGATGTGGGTTGTCGAACAGGCCTTAGGGATTTAGATGAGTGTTTACTTGGATTTAGGCCTGGACAATTAGTGGTCTTGGCGGCTCGTCCGGGTATGGGAAAAACATCGCTTGCTTCGAACATCATGGTTCATGCAGCTATGAAACAACGAAAAGCCGTTCTCTTTATGTCACTTGAAATGACTAAGGAAGAGGTCTGTGAGCGCGTGATTTCTTTTGTGTCAGGTGTCGACTTGCACAAAATAAAAACTGGAAAATTAGGTGGCGAAGATTTTGAAGAATTATTTTACGCTGCGGAACAGTGTGAAGAGGCTCCTCTCTATGTTGATGATCGAAGTATCGTCACTCCTTACGATGTTTTGGCTCAAGCGCGAAAAATAAAATCCCTTTTACAAATGGAAAAAAAAGGAATTGAGCTCGGACTTGTAGTGGTGGATTACATTCAGATCATGAAATCAGGAAGTAGTTTTCATGAAAATCGCTCAATTGAAGTTGCGGCGATTACGGGTGGTCTTAAGATGATAGCAAAGGACCTCAAGGTTCCTGTTCTTGCACTTAGTCAGCTTAACCGCGAAGTTGCAAAACGTGGTGTAGAAGTAAAAAAACCACAGCTTTCTGACTTAAAAGATTCAGGAGCAATCGAAGCCGATGCCGACGTGGTGATGTTCATTCACCGTGAGCAGGGATCAGAGAATGATTCGCGTGCTCCGAGTGAAGCTGAAATTGTTATTGCAAAACATCGTGCGGGTCCAACAAAAAGTGTGAAGGTTACTTGGCTCGGACATCTCACAAAGTTCTCCGATCATATTGCGCCTGCTTTCATGCCGCAGCATAACCCTGAAAATATGGGTCCTTAAGTCGCTTTACATGATGCTTTTGCTATACTGAAGGGCATGAAAAAACTATCTTTTCTTTTCATTTTAACGTTTGCAGTTTCTTGTGCACATAAATCTATGAGCACCTGTGGTGAATCTTGTAAAAAATGCTCTGAAAAAACAAAATGCGCGAGCTGCAAAGATAAAGGCACTCAAAAGTGCGACAATTGCGAAAAATCTAACAAAATGTAATTTCCTTGCGCTAGCGACGCAGCGCATATTTTAGAAATGTCCCGTGGTGGTAGCCTCGAGTTTGGGGAGAAACGCTATGGGACAACAAAAAGAAAGGGTGTGGGAGCTCTTTATGAGCCTCACAGGCCTTGATCAATTTGAGATTCAAAAAGAATTGAATCCTATTATTAAAAAATTAAAAATAGATCTAGATAATGTGACGATGGGCGATATTCGAAAGATTGTTGTTTATTACATGAAGAGCACTTTGGATAAAAAACTAAAAAGTATCGATTCTGAGGAAGCGGATCGCGTTCCGACGCATTATACTCATTAAATATGATGTTTTTAAGATTGTTGGTCTTGGCATTTTTATTTCAAACAACTTCTTGCGCTGTGAGAGGGCATTCGAAGCTTAAAACAAGTGGAGATCTTTCTGAAGTCGCTGTTGCGGATGAACAGGATAAAGATGTCGATGCAGAAGATGTAGAGATCACACCTGAATCGTTGGGAGAAGTAGATGTTTCACCTGAAGTTTCCGTGAAAGAAAAAGAAGCGGATCAACAATCAATGACCACCTTTCCACTCGTTTATAACGAGTTCGTTCAAATGTGGATTAATTACTTTACAGGAAGAGGCCGCGATACCTTTGAAAAATGGTTGGTCCGATCGACTCGTTATATTCCTCTTATGAAGCAAGTTCTGAAAGAAGAGGGCGTGCCTGAAGATTTGATTTATCTTTCAATGATTGAAAGTGGATTTAATCCAAAAGCCTATAGTCGAGCGAAAGCTGTAGGTCCTTGGCAGTTTATGGAAGCTACTGGAAAAAGATATGGCCTAAAGGTTGATTTTTGGATTGATGAGCGAAAAGATATTGTTGAATCCACACATGCAGCAGCTCGCTATTTGAAAGAATTACATGCAATTTTTGGATCGTGGTATTTGGCAGCGGCCGGATACAACGCAGGTGAAGGAAAAGTTTTAAAAGCGATTCGAAGAGAGAAAAGTCGTAACTTCTGGCAGTTAGCCCATGAACGAATAAACTTTCGTGCTGAAACAAGTAATTATGTTCCAAAGATTATTGCAGCCGCTATTTTGGCAAAGGATCCTCAGAAGTACGGATTTTCAAAAGGTCTTCAATTTGAAAATCCACTTGTTTGGGAATCAGTTAAGATTCCTGGTGGAGTTGATTTGAGAGCGGTTGCTCAAGTAACGGGAGCAGATCCAGAATTATTGCAATTACTCAATGCAGAGCTTCGTGCAGGAATAACTCCTCCAGATTTAAAAGATGGTTATGAGTTTCGTGTTCCGCCAGAGAAAAAAGATTTACTCATTTCGAAGATTAGTGAATTAAGTAGAATTCAAGTGGCAAGTTTCATCAGCCATAAAGTCGGACGCGGAGAAAACTTGGGATATATCGCTCGTCGATATAAAACAAACACTGAGACTCTTTTGAAGCTTAACAATATTCGCAGTCCTAAAGCGCTTCGAGTGGGCCAAGTGATTAAGGTTCCTCTTCCGTATTCAAAAGTTGGAAAAAGGGCTCCTTCTTCAATTCAAAAATCTGAGAAGATAGAAAAAGTGAGCAAAAAAGCAGACGCCCCAAAAACTCGTGAAATTGCTTCTGATGATTACATTCAGCACAAAGTTAAACGTGGCGAAAGTCTGATAAGACTTGCTAAAAAATATAATGTTAAAATGAGCGAAATATTGAAGGCCAATAATCTTAAGTCTAGAGAACTTCGCATTGGGCAAAGCTTAAAAATTCCCGATAACATTAATTAAGGTTTTTGAAGAGATTCGATTTCTGCACCGTTTATAATTTTGAGGCTGTTGTTTTCAAAAACAAGAGCATAGTGCCCTTTGACTTTTCTGACCTGAAGTTGATGAGTCACTCTTAATGACCAAAAGTAATGTCCCTTAATCGAAAGAATCCCTGTCTCGTCAGCTTTTGTTGAGTCTTTTACATAGCCTTTATTCCAGATAAATTCCACTAGACATACTTTTGCATCAAGGGAATTTCCATTTTTAAGTTTTACTTTATAGGGGGATTTTTCGCATTCTGACTGGTGCGAGATTAATTGATCGAGGTTTTGATTTGCTTTGATTTCAAATGTTTCATCTAATTTTTCGAGAGCACATTCCATGTCGGATTGCGTTTGTTGATAATTTTGAAAAGATTCTTCTGAATAAATTGAATATAAACGTGTATCGATTGTTTCTTCTAG
>JBAXJW010000034.1:0-10652 GCA_037137635.1 bacterium
CTCAATAGATCGTCCATCATTCGAAAAGGACAATTAAGAGGCTCCATGAAAGTTCTTCCTTGCATATTGATGACAGAAAGACTTCGGCCATCTTTAAGAGGAAAGCTTATGATTCCTTTACCGGGAAGTTCTGCAGGATAATTTGCAGGTCGAACCACATAAGGTTCTTCATCGAGAATCACGTGACCATCTTTTTTATCAAAGCTGTGGTTTCCACCTGTTACAACATCTACACCTGCTTGAACAATTTCCAAGTAGGTTTTGGGAGTCATGCCGGTTCCACCTGCCATGTTCTCAGCATTTGCGATGACGACATCAGGAGAATGTTTAGATTTGAGTCCTGGAAGAAAATCTTTGACCATTTTTCTTCCGGCTTCTCCAAAGATGTCGCCAATAAATAAAATTCTCACGAGCAAAGCTTATATGAATGGAGCTTTATTTAGCAACAGATACCGCTCTTGTTTCGCGGATAACTGTGACTTTAATTTGACCAGGATAAGTCATATCTTGCTCAATCTTCTTGGCAATTTCGCGAGAGAGAATCACGGCTTGTTCGTCGTTGATTTTGCTATTCTCTACCATTACGCGAACTTCACGACCCGCAGCCACAGCAAAAGTGCGCTCAACACCTGGATGAGCGTTTGCAATGCGTTCGAGATCTTCGATACGGCGGACATAGTTTTCAAGTTGCTCACGACGAGCTCCTGGGCGAGCGCCACTGATGGCGTCTGATCCAATTACCAAGAAGTCGAGCCAGTTTTCAGGTTTGACATCTTCATGGTGAGCGCGAATCGCATGAACAATTTCGGGGCTTTCGCCATATTTTTCGCAAAGATCTGCACCAATCACCGCGTGCGATCCATCGACTTCGTGAGTGAGAGCTTTTCCAATATCGTGCAAGAGTCCTGCTCGACGAGCTTGTTTCACATCGAGGCCGAGTTCTGCAGCCATTAAGCCGCAAAGATGTCCGGTTTCAATCACGTGATAATATTGGTTTTGGCTATAGCTAAAGCGAAATTGAAGTTGGCCCACAAGCTTGATGAGTTCAGGGTGCATTCCAATTAAGTTCAATTCGAGAAGAGCTTTTTCTCCATAATCTTTGACCTGTTTGTTTACTCCACCTTTTACTTTTTCAACAATTTCTTCGATACGGGTAGGGTGCACGCGACCATCTGCGATTAATTGTTCGAGGACGGCTTTTCCGATGTATCTTCGAACGGGATCAAAGCAACTCACGATCACTGTTTCAGGAGTGTCGTCGATAATGAGATCACAACCTGTTGCCGCTTCAATCGCGCGGATGTTACGTCCTTCGCGACCAATGAGTTTACCCTTCATTTCATCACTGGGAAGACTTACAGCTGAAGTCGTACGGTCAGGAATGTAGTCGCTCGCGTATCGTGAGATTGCGATAGAGATAACTCTTTTAGAAAGCTTTTCCGCATCTTCACGAGCGGTTTCTTCGATTGCGCGGATCATTTTGCTGCTTGCAATTTTGGCATCTTCTTCGATGCTTTTGATAAGAGAATCTTTTGCTTCTTTTTGAGTTAGACCTGCAACTTTTTCAAGTTCCGTTCTGATTTTTTCGAGTTCACTTCGATAATGATCTTCAGCTTGCTGAGCCGCTTTCGCTAAGCGCTCTTGTTCTTTGGCAGCCTTTTGAGCACGTTCATTAGAGATCTCTGTTTTTTCTTTTGATTCACGAAGTTCTTGCTGTTCGCGTTTAAGATCTCTTTCGATATCTTTTGCTTTTTGATTCGCCCGACGTGTTTCTTCTGATTGTGTTTCTACAGATTTTTCGTATTTTTTTCGAGCTTGATCGACTGCTTCGCGAGAACGTCTTTCAGTTTCGCGTTTGGAATCTTCAGACTTGTTACGAGCTTCTCGTAACATTTCATCAGCACGAACTTTTGCTTTTTGGATGATTTGATTTTTTTGAATTTTAAAGAGAACGACAGATAGGGTTAATCCTACTGCGAGGCCCCCTAGGACAAATAATACAAGGCTCATTGTAAAACCTCACTTCTAATTTTGATTAGTTCTTTTTCGGTCAGAACGTAATTCACTTTTTTATCGCCTTCATGGAAATACTCTTCGGGCAATTCATCGAAGAGGCAGTTTGAATGGATGACTGCGCAAACGTTACTCTTAGGGTGTTCCGCGATGTATCGATCGTAAAATCCACCTCCGCGCCCTAAACGATTTCCGAAAATATCGCATGCAAGAGCGGGAACGAGTAATAAGTCAGCAAGTTCTTCTTTTTCCTTGCTCTCGAGAACAAGGGTGCTCAAGGGACCATTCTTGATTTGAGCACTGTTAAAGGGGTGAAAGCTTAGGCGATCACCGATGATAGAGGGGCCTAAAATTTTGAGGCCCGCATATCCCTTTTGTTTTAAATAAAATGGAATTTCAACATGAATGTCGTGAGCTTCGCCCCATTCGCTTTTTGAGAAAAAAAGCGCGAGAGAGCGAGGCTTGACCTCATCCATCAAATTCGCAAAGGGACGGTTGGGGATTGACCAAGAATCTAAACTTTTAGCTTCTTTCCAAAGTGCTTGGCGAAATTCCTCAAGATCAAAATTCTTGTATGAGGACTCTTCGAGAACCCTCACTTCAATCTCCTTCCCCGTATTATGGGGTTTTGGTTTCATATAAATTTAACGAGTCATGAGTCGTTTGGTTTTCTTGTGAAAAACTAAACTAGGTCGCTCAATTCGGCTTCGACTCGGTCTAAAAGCCCTTCTGAACACTCGAGAACTTTCTTTTTTAAACTCTTGAGACGCTCACGTTCCATAAGGAGCTCTTCTCCGAGCGTGTAGGCTACGAGGACCGCCAGCTGATGTGACGAAATACCTTTTACCTTTGAAGAATACTCTTCAAAGCGCGCTTCTACGAGATCTCGAGTTTGCCGAAGGAGTGCAGGAGTGGCGTCGGTTTTGACTTTAATAGACAAACCGCCCAGCGAAAGCTCTGTCACTTTACTTTGGCCCCTCGGAAGCAAATCTTGCCCCTCAGACCATTTATCAGCTTCGGCAGACATAATTTAAATATGTCACAGCTTTCACTGAATTGCACCTTATTCTGCTTGGAAAGCGCATTGACCATGCGCGTCTTCCTCTTGGTGTTTACAAAATCAATTCAATCCAACCATGGATTCCGAAAAGTTTTTGGGATCAAAAGACATCATATCTTCTTCACCTTCGCCCACGCCTACTTTGAAAATAGGTAGTTTTAAATCTTGAATGAGGGGAATAACGGCGCCGCCTTTAGCGGATCCATCGAGTTTTGTGAGAATAAGACCTGTAAGTCCCAGTTCAAGAAATTTCTTTCCTTGGCTCAACATGTTTTGTCCGGTGTTTGCATCTAAAACTAAAATTGTGTCGTGAGGAGAGCCAGGTAGAGCTTTTTCCAAAACGCGTTTGTTTTTGTTGAGATTTTCCATCAACTGATCGTTGTTGTGTAATCTTCCTGCAGAATCACAAATCACAAAATCAATATTTTTTGCAATTCCCGATTTGATCGCATCAAAAAGGACAGAAGAGGAATCAGCGGTGTCTCCGCCCGCAATACAGGGGATGTCGAGTCTTTCTGCCCAAGCTTTGAGTTGATCAGCAGCAGCTGCACGAAAAGTATCACCAGCAGCCAACAAAACACTGTGACCGCGATTTTTTAATTCACGAGCAATTTTGGCAATGCTTGTGGTTTTTCCTACGCCATTCACTCCAACAAAAAGAATCACGTGAGGACTGTGTTTTTTTTGTGGCCAATTTTCATTTTGAGTAAAGACAGAAGAAATTTCGCGCGCCAAATCTGTTTGAAGCTCTCCCCATTCTTTGGAGAAATCAAGTTTATCGAGGAGTGTTTGAGCAGCCTTGAATCCAACATCCGCGCCCAAGAGTGCTTCTTCAAGTTGTGATCGATTGATGCGCGCTTCTTTGGAACCAAAACTAAACCAACGATCACGAGTTTTTTGAAGAACTTTTTGCCAAGGCGAAGCCTTAGGTAAGGAGGTTTCTTGAGGAATTTTTTTGTTTTTTTTATTCCTGTATTTTTCAATAATTGAAATACAAAGAACAATAACAATTAAGATTAAAGCAAAGATAAGTCGGCTGTCAGTAGGGTTGTTCATATATGAATAGCGTGGCCAAGAGCTGCCATCGCGGCTTCTTTCATGGCTTCTGTTAATGTGGGGTGAGGGTGGCAAGCATGGGCCATGTCTTCAAGAGTCATGCGTTTATTCATGGCAATCACGGCTTCTCCGATAAGTGTTGAAGCTTGCGCGCCCATAATGTGCACTCCTAAAATTTTATGTGTTTGGGAATGTGCGAGAATTTTTATTTTTCCACCAAGTTTGCCCATGGCAATCGCGCGACCGTTTGCAAGATAAGGAAAAGATCCTTTTATGTAAGTAACGTTTTTTGCTTTGAGTTCTTCTTCAGTAAATCCAATAGAAGCTACTTCTGGATCTGTGTAGATGACTCCTGGAATAAGCGCGTAATCAATCTGGCCAGTTTTTCCCGCTAATTGTTCTGCTAAAAGAACACCTTCTTCTTCTGCTTTGTGGGCAAGCATTGCTCCACCAATTAAATCTCCAATGGCATAAACATTTTTAATATTTGTTTCAAAGCGATCGTTTACTTGAACAAAACCACGCGCATCTTTTGTGACGCCCGCTTCTTCAAGTCCGAGTCCTTCGGTAAAAGGAGTGCGTCCAACGCTCACCAAAACGTGGCTGCCTTCGATTGTTTCTTTGGCTCCGTCTTTTGTTTCAACTGTTAAGAGGGCTTTGCCTTTTTTATTTTCATAAGCCGTACATTTTGTACCGAGCTTGAATTGGAGACCTTGAGCTTCGAGCGTTTTTTTAAAGTCTCTGACGATTTCTTGATCCATCGTTGGAAGAAGTGAATCCATAAATTCAATGATTGTTACTTTTGATCCCAAGCGAGCCCATACGCTTCCCATTTCAAGTCCGATATATCCGCCCCCAACAACAAGTAAGTGAGAGGGAACTTCTTCAAGATTTAGAGCACCCGTAGATGTGACGACTGTTTTTTCATCTACTTTAAGGAAGGGGATTTGTGTAGGAGCAGAGCCAGTTGCGAGAATAACATTTTTCGCTTCGATTGTTTTTAAGCTTCCGTTGAGGTCGATTTGAATTTTTTGAAGAGATCCGTCTGCTTTGAGTAACTTTCCTTTGCCTTCAAAACGGGTGACTTTATTTTTTTTAAAAAGCATGTCGATACCACCTGTTAGGCGTTCGACAACTTTGTTTTTTCTCTCCATCATTTTTTTGAGATCGAGTTTCGGCTTTTCAATCTGAATTCCGTGATCTTTCATGTGTGAAAGTTCAAAGAATTTTTCACTTGAATCGAGAAGAGCTTTGGAAGGAATGCATCCAATGTTCAAGCAAACACCGCCCAAAGTTTTGCGACTTTCAATACATGCAACTTTTAAGCCTAATTGAGAGGCGCGAATTGCGCTCACGTATCCGCCAGGACCAGCACCAATGACAACAAGATCGAATGATTCCATCGCGAATTAAATTAGCATAAGTGGGGACAATGTCTAAACTTAGAAAATTAAATTTAGAAATCTAAATTTAATTCAGTGGGGTTTTCGAGTCGTTTTTTGATGTTGACTAAGAAGCTCACGGCCTCTTTGCCGTCTACGATTCTATGGTCGTAAGAAAGCGCGAGATACATCATGGGGCGAATCTCAATCTTATCGTTCACAACAATCGGACGTTTGACGATATTGTGCATACCCAAGATTCCACTTTGAGGTGGGTTCAAAATGGGAGTTGAAAGAAGGCTTCCGTATACTCCACCGTTTGAAATGGTAAAGGTTCCGCCACTCATATCGTCGATGCTGAGTTTGTTGTTTTTTGCTTTATCCGCAAAAGCTGCGATGCTTTGCTCGATTTGGGCAAAGCTGAGCTTGTCTGCATTGTGAAGGACGGGGACAACAAGTCCGCGATCTGTTCCTACAGCCACACCCATGTTCACAAAATCTCGCAAGATCATGTCCGTTCCATCAATAGAGGCATTTAAAAGAGGTTGATCTTTAAGAGCTAAGCAACAAGCGCGAGTGAAAAAAGACATGTAGCCAAGACCGACTCCATTTTTTTTCTTAAAGTCGTCTTTGTGTTTTGTGCGAAGTTCGCCTACTTGAGTGAGGTCGACTTCGTTAAAAGTTGTGAGAATCGCAAATTCATTTTGAGCTCGAACAAGGTTTTCAGCAATCTTGAGGCGCAAACGTGAAAGTGCTTTGCGTGTTTCACCAGGTATAAGTTTTTCAGGCACATGAGTAGCGGCAGGACTTCGTGGAATCGAAGGGCTGCTGCTCACAGAAGGTGTATTTGTTGAGACTTCTGCTAAGAAGGAGTCTTTATCTTTGCGAATGTTTCCAGATGGAGAGGCGCTTCCGTTTGAAAGAGAGGGGGAGGGCGATGCTTTTGCAGGGACTAATGGAGTACTTGAGCTTGCAGTGTTTGCTCCTGCTTCAACTTTCACAGAGGTGTCTATTTTTCCGATCACGCTTCCGACGAGAACTGTTTCTTCTGCAGACTTTGTAATTTCAAGTTTTCCCGAAAAAGGAGCAGAGACTTCGACGCTCGCTTTGTCGGTTTCGATTTCCAGAAGAACTTCACCCGATCTTACGAGATCTCCAGAGCTTTTTTTCCAGCTAAGGATTCTGACTTCTTTGATGCTTTCTCCAACTTGAGGGGCAAGGACTGATTCGAAACTCATAATCTTCTTTTAAAACTCCCGACTACTTTTTGGCAAATGCCATTTCCATAATTGCGGCTTGATTTTTTTGGTGAACTTTCGTGCTTCCTACGGCAGGAGCTGCAGCAGCTTTGCGTCCGACGTATGAAATTTCAATTTTTCGACCTAACTTGGCTTCGAGTTCCGCCGAAAAGTCGCTTCCTGAAGCGCCCGACCATTCCATATAGACAAACGGCCAGGCTCCTTGGTTTTGAGCCTCTTCTTGGGCCCAGCGAATGTGTTTGAGCTTGGGCATGTTTGAGAAGAGCGAGGTGAATTCTTTGTGAGGAAGAGGGTAGAACTGCTCAAGTCTGAAAAGAGGAGTCTTGAGATTGTTCTTTTGTCTGTGTTCTAATAGATCGTAATAAACTTTACCGGAGCAAAGAATGATTTCTTCTGCGTTTTTGTAATCGAATTCTGTTTCAGGAATAATTTTTTGGAAGTTACCTTCACTCAAAATTTTTATATCCGAAAAACTTGGAGTGTAACGAAGGAGACTCTTCGGAGTCATGATCACAAGAGGTTTTCTGTATGATCGTTTGAGCTGGCGTCTTAAGGCATGGAATAAATTTCCAGGCGTACTTAAGTTGCAAACAGTGAGATTTCTTTCTGCACATAACTGTAAGAAGCGTTCTAGGCGTGCTGAGGAGTGCTCGGGGCCTTGCCCTTCTTGTCCGTGTGGAAGGTAGAGTACCAATCCACTTGCGCGTTGCCATTTGATTTCGCTTGAAGAAATAAATTGGTCGATGATGACTTGGGCACCGTTTGCAAAATCACCAAATTGCGCTTCCCAAATTGTAAGGCTTGTTGGATCAGAAAGGGAGCATCCGTATTCAAAGGCCATGACAGCTGTTTCCGAAAGAGTGCTGTTGATGACTGTAAAAGGAGCTTGTTGAGGAGAGAGGTTTTTAAGAGGGCAGTGCTTCTTGCCTGTATTTGCATCACTCAAAACAGAGTGACGGTGAGTGAAAGTTCCGCGTTGAGCATCTTGCCCGCTTAAGCGCACAGCGTGTCCTTCAAGAAGGAGCGATCCAAAAGCTAAAGCTTCACAGGTTGCCCAATCGAGATTTTTTCCATTCTCTAGGCTTTGCTTTCGAGTCTCCATGAACTTGGCTACTTTAGGATTTGGCGTAAAGTTTACCGGGATTTCTGAAATTTTTTCTGAAATTTCTTTGAGTTTCTTTTCGTTTACAAAAGTATAGTAACCAAAAGATGTTTCCTCACCTTTTTTAAGAGGTTTCCAGTTGGTCCATTTTCCTTCAAAAGCAGACGCATGTGGAGTGAGATTGTCTTTGCGCTCAATTTCTTGTTCGTTCTCAAAATGTTTTTCTATGTCTAATTTTATTTTTTCAAGATCAACTGAGTTAAGGATGCCCGCATCCATCAATCTCTGAGCGTAAATCGATCGAGGAGTCGCATGACTTTTGATTGCGCTATAGAGTAGGGGTTGAGTGAAGTTAGGTTCGTCACCTTCGTTGTGTCCATGTCTTCTGTAGCAAATGATATCTATGAAAACGCTTTCGCCAAAGCGACTGCGATATTCAGCAGCGAGTTTAGCCACCCATACGAGAGCTTCGGGATCATCACCGTTCACATGAAAGACGGGCGCTTCTAACATTTTTGCAATGTCTGTAGCGTAAGTTGTAGAGCGAGCTTCTGAGGGGCTCGTGGTGAATCCCACTTGGTTATTGATGACGATGTGGATAGATCCACCTGTGTTGTAGCCTTCAACTTTTGAAAAGTTAATGCTTTCATACACAACACCTTGTCCTGCAATTGAGGCATCACCATGAATGATGATGGGCATAACTTTTCGCTGACGTTCGTTAGCTGCGTAGCCTTGTTGTTTTGTGTAAGCAACGCCCTCTACAACAGGTCCTACGAATTCAAGGTGACTTGGATTGTAGGCAAGAGAAAGGTGTACGGCCTTGTTCGATTTTGTGACAATGTCAGCGGAATAACCTTTGTGGTATTTGACGTCTCCGGATCCGAGCATTGTTGATTTATCGTAGTTGTCGTCGAATTCCGAAAAAATATAACGAGCTTTTTTTTGAAAAATATTTGTAAGGACGTTCAATCGCCCTCGATGGGCCATACCTACGACAGCTTGCTCGCTTCCAAATTGAGCGGCTTCGTTAATGAGCTCGTCGAGAAAAGGAATGAGTCCTTCGCCGCCTTCGAGTGAAAATCTTTTTTGAGCCACGTATCGAGTGTGCAGATAATTCTCAAAACCTTCGGTTTGAGAAATCCTCTTAAGAAGAGCTCTGCGTTCGTCGTCATTGAGACGAACTTTGTTTTGGGTCTCTTCCATTTTTTTACTGAGCCAGTCGCGAGGTTCTTGTCTTTGAAGGTGGGTAAATTCCGCACCAATACTTCGGCAGTAAGTTTCTTGTAACTGGAGAATGATTTCTTTGAGTGTTGCGTTTCTGAGTCCGATTGTTTGACCTGCATCGAAGACTTCGTTCAAGTTTACGTCACTCAAACCAAAACGAGAGAGTTTGAGAAGGGGATGTTCTTCGGGAGCCTCGAAAAGAGGGTTCGTGTGAGCCTTTAAGTGGCCTGCGTTGCGATAGGCGGAGATAAGTTCCCCGACTTTTGATTCGAGATAGAATTTTGACAGGACTTCGTGCGGAACGCCCTCTTGAAGGGTTTTTCCAAACTCGACACCTTCAAAAAAGTGCTGCCAACTAGGCTCAACCTTATCAGGGTTGGCTTCAAATTCTTCCCACATAGCATCTAAGTATTCGAGATTGCTGGGGTTTAGGTAGTTTCGCTTTTTCACGAGTAAAGACCACTTTAAACCAGCTTTGGGAAGACTATCAACTCAAAGAAGGCGCATTTTTTACCGATGAAAACATAAGTGTATCTACGCGTTTTGCCCTTTTTTTCGAGCTTTGGGGCTTTATTTGTATTTTTCCTGACCTTGTTGGGGTATGGAGCAAATTCTTCTTCTGTAAACAAGAGGCATTCTCAAGTTCAAGAAAAAGCTGCAAAAGAAGTTTCAAGTAAAAATTCTCCTCGTCAGATTTCATATTCGAAGGGAGATTCGAATTCGCAATCCATCACTTGTCTTGAGCAGTTTAAGGATCTTTATTGGAATACTCGTGCTGAATTGAAAGCAAGTTTTTCAACTCGTGAATACATGGCCGGCTTTTTAAAGGGATTAAAAAATCGAAATTCTTCTAGAAAAGAAATGAGTGGCTTCGATAAACAAGTTTCTTCAGCAAGTGAATTTACAACTTTTGAGGGAGCTGATGAATATTTAAATATAACTTTGTTGGAACTGAATAAATCAGGGTTTTTACCTTTGTGTGATGATCAAAAAAGTATTTCGACTAAAAATTTAACCAGTGAAGCACATTCTTTGATGGGGCAGCTGAAGAATACTTCAGCTCTGAATCCATGGACTCATAGCCAAAAAGTAAAATCAACTTCAAGAACCCTTTTGGATGAGTTGTTGGATGAAAATGCTTTTCATTGTTCAAGGAATTTCAAAAACCATTTACTGAATTGGATGAGTCGAGCTTTTCGAAGCAATGTAAAAAAAGAAGATTTTAAAAAAGAAGTTTCTCGATTTGAAAGCGAGTTTGAAGATGTGGGAGTGACTCCTCTTTTGAAAGAGTTTGCTCTAAAAACATTTGAGGCAAAAGCTTTGAGAGAGTGGGATCCTTTTTTTAAAGAAACTCACAAAAACATTCCCTCACAAAAAAACCTATTTGAAATTTTGGAAAAAATACAAACAAGCTTAAAAGAAAAGGGTCGCCTAACGGATGATTGCTCAAGTGAGATTTCTTTGTCTGCGGCCGCTCAAGAGGATTTAAGAGCGTTGAGGCTTGCAAGCCTTCGAGATGATTTTACTGCTTTAATAAATGAATCGATTAAGGG
>JBAXJW010000035.1:0-10529 GCA_037137635.1 bacterium
TTCAATGCGATTGATAGGAGCTAAGAATGGATAAATATTTTTGAGAAAAAAAACAAAAAAGCTGATTGATATCAAAACTCCAGATATCCAGCCTTTCCAGCTAAGCCCCAAGCGCTCTTTCTTATTTACGAGTCCAAGGAGAAGGGTTTTTTGATTTTTATTTTTTTTCATATTTTAAGCTAAGTGGATTTTTTTCGAATTTATATCAAGCCCCCAAAAGCAAATATCATGAGGGGCTTTGGAAGCTTTTTCGTTTTTCTCGAGGTGAAATAAAATATCATTAAAATCATTCTTAAAGGATTCTTTGAGCGGGCCTGTTTCAACCTTTTGAAGTAGCGACTCACTTAAGGAGCGGTTCAAAAAAAACAATCGAGTCGCAGGTTGAAGTTGTAAGGTTTTCTTAAGCGAATTTTCTATTTTCTTTGGAGGGCCCCAGTGATTCAATTCTGCGTTTCGCATGAAAAGGGTGGGGCTTTCACCTAAAGTTGCCTCGCTCCATTTGAGAGTTGAAAGATGGATATTTGCGATAAAAATTTTAGCTTTTGAATCATTTTTAAGATCTAATTCTTGGGTGATTTCTTTCAGGACGTTCTCGGGTGTGTTCTCTGTTTGATCAAAAAAAGCGCGACCTTGTAAAAGAAGGTAGGCTTGAAAAAGTGTTGAACTCAAACCATAAGATTCGACGTTAAAATAAAAAAACCAAAGATTTGTTTGTTTGGTATTCAAGAAAAAATCAAAGCCCTCTGCTCTGTTTTGTTCGCCCGGAATATAACGGCTTAAGAATTCGATCCCTTGAATCTGAGGGAAACGATTTTTAGTAACAAGGTTTTGAATTTGTTTGGCGATTTTTTCAGTGACTGAAAGTTCTTTTTGCAAATTAAGAAGTCTTGATTCAAGTGCTTTGAGTCGCTGTTCAAGTTCTTGAGGATTAAGTCCCATAAGTTCATTATGACTTAGGAATCTTGAATCCTCCAAGCCGTAATTTCTTCATTATTTGTTTCGCTTAACAAGGATTGAAATGTGGGTTCAGCGCCTATCACTTGGCTTAGGTTTTTGATCTCTGATGGATCACTGCTGCAAATAGAGACAAAAGCGATACCCTCTTTTGCCTTGACCCTAAGAGCTTGTTTGATAATTTTCTCTTGGATTTCAAAAAGTTCTTTATCCGAAGCGGGACTCCAGTTTTCTAAAAGAATATCTGGTCGCGAAGCAAGGGTACCAAGTCCCGTGCAGGGTAGGTCGGCAATGATCAGATTCCATTTTTTTGGCGGATCAAGTTCTTCGGGTATAGAGTCTTGAGTCCAGTCGTGAATGAAGTTTTGGATTTTATCAAGAAGTAGCCAAGACTTTAAATTTTCTTTAAGTCTTTCAACGCGTTTAAATTTTGAGTCAACCGCTACAATTTTTTCAAACTTAAAAGACTTATGATTTTGGTTGTCTAAATTTTGGAGAAAAGTCAGAAGGCCAATGAGCTTTCCTCCGGGGGCTGCGCACATATCTAAAAAATTTAAGTTTTTATTCTCAAAAGATGCTTTTACACTTTCTGCAATCCATTTAATGAGATCATAGGATCCTTGGCTTAAGGCAAGTGTTTCACCATCTTTGAATTCTTTGAGAGAAATAACTTCAAAGCTCTTATCTTTTTTTAAAATAGAGATGCCAGGATTTGGACGAGTAGAAACTTTTTGAGCAAAGCGTTTGATGAGTTCGGGATGTTTTTTCCAACGAGTTAAAAGACTTTCTCCCAATAAAACTTCAGGATTTTGTTGAATTTGAATGAGAATTTGATCTTTTTCTCTTAAGAGCTTTCGGCAAAAAGCGTTACAAAGCGTGGAGGTGTGCGGGCCAAATATTTTCTTGGAGCTTTCAACAAGAGCATGAGTGAGTTGAGCTGAGTTTTGAGCGTCTCTTGTGAGAAGAGAAGAGAAAGAGAGTCGAAGAAGATCAATCATTGCGGGCGGTTTGAGCTTTCCTTTTAAAAAGGGTTTAAGGAAACCTTGAAAGAGATGCTCGTAGCGATAGCTCATCATTAAAAAATCAAAATCAGAGCCGCTTAATGTCTGAGCTTTTCGATAATCATCGATGAGTTCATCAAGAGTCAGCATCTGAGTGCGCTTTTCTTGCTGTCTGTGATACGGAAATAAATTTAAAAGATGAGGATCAAATAATTTCACACGTCAGAATCGCTTATGTTTTGCGAAATCGAAGTTTCAATTTTTTGAGCTTCGCCGCTATTGTTTTTTTGAAGACTTCGTTCGAGCTTTTTGTTGATTCGACGAAGAACGATATTTTTGGATTCAAGAACGATAAGCTCCACGATGAGGATGATGGCTGCAAGCACAGCGCCCATTAAAACTGCACCTAAAAGGAGTTGCCATTTGGGGCGAGCATCAGTTGTGTAGCTAAAAAAATTGAGAGTCATTAAGTCGTTGTTTTGTGTTGCGAAACTCACGCAAACTGAAACAAGAGCTATAAAAAAAATGGCCCAAAATCCTGTTTTGAGGGCTTTCATGTTTTTAGTTTAAGGCAGAAATTTTTTAAAGTCAGCAAAATGTGTTTTCAAACTTTCAAAAACTGTCAGGTTATGAACGGGTAGCGAGCGAGTTTCTGCAAGTAGAGGCATAAAGTTTGTGTCGCCCTCCCATCGAGGAAGAACATGAAAGTGCAGGTGTTCTGCGATACTTGCTCCTCCAGCTTTTCCCATGTTCAAGCCCACGTTGATTCCGTGGGGCTTGATGCGATCCATGAGTAAATCGACGGTTGCTTTAAGGCAATCGCTGAGATCAGCCCAGACTTCTTTTTGAAGATCAGGCATCATTCCTACATGGTTATGAGGGATGACGAGTAAATGATTCGGGTTGTAAGGAAAGCGATTCATCACGACATAGCAATGGTTCGATTGGTAAAGTTTTAAGCTTTCTTCGTTCATGGGCATTTTAGCTAATTCACAAAAAATACAGGGTGAATCTTTCGCTTTTTCAGCGTGCTTTTGAATGTGTTCCAGTCTCCAAGGGGCCCAAAGTCTTTCGATTTTTGTTGTATCTTTCATGACTAAAATTACTTTATCGCGATTTAAGGAGCTTGAAAGTAGCTCGGAAGAAGCATGGGAATTAAGCCGTGAAAAGAATTCAGCAATGGACGCACTTCGTCGAAAATTCCCGGCGCCTTGGATTCTGCAATAAGGCTTCGAAGGCCTTTTTTTGGAAGCGGGAGTCTGATGAGTTCAGCTTTTTCTCCTAAAGCTTTTTCTTTTCTTAAGAAATTGAGCGCATCCTTAGGCCCACCTATTTGATCGACTAAGCCTTCTTTGAGAGCTTGCTCGCCAGTAAGAATGCGGCCATCCGCAATTTTTCGCAAATCACTTTCGGATATTTTAGTTTTACGACCTTTTGCAACATCTTGAATGAACTGTTCGTGAACTTGATCAAGAAGGTCTTGGAGATATTTTCGTTCTTCGGGAGTCATCGTTCGAAAAGGTGACGCTATATCTTTGAGTTGGCCGGCCTTGATCGTTACGGGTTTGATCTTTGCCCAGTTGGCGAGGTCTTCAAGATTCATGATTTGAAAAATAACCCCAATGGATCCCGTTGTGGTTCCAGGTAGCGCAAAGATTTTTTCACATGCACTTGCAAGATAATATCCGCCACTTGCAGCAAGATCTCCAAATGAACAAATAACGGGAACTGTTTTTCTCAGTTCAATAAGACGTCTCTGAATGTCTTGAGTGGGAGCTACAGAACCACCTGGGGAATTAACATAAACAAGGAGGCCTGAAATTTGCTTATCTTTCACTCCTTCTTCGATATCTTCGAGCGCTTCGAAGATATCGTTACGTGAACCATAGATCACGCCTTCAATTGAGAGCTGTGCGATGCTTTTTTCACCTTTATGAAAGGCTGTGGAGTGATGCTTGTCTGAGAAATTTTCAAAAAACTCCAAGACACGATTCAAGCTTGAGTAAAAAGTAAGGGAACAGGAACTCACAATAAAAAACAAAACTCCAAGAGTGATAATCGTTTTTTTACTTTTATGTAAAGAGGAGTTTTGTGGAGGCACGGTATTATCCATGCCTCGAAAACTATCGAATTCTTAAATCAGAGTCTATTGAGCGAAAAAGTTATTTCTTTTCGCCTTGGTTCTTTAACAAAGCTCCGAGTTTCGCAGCCATTTCAGGATTAATTGTATCGCTGAAAGAAGACTTCGAATCTGAAGATTTTTGATAACTTGCCATAGCTTCGCGCTCTTCACGGCGGCTCATGCTCTTCACTGAAAGACTGATTTTACGTTCTTTGTTATTGATTGTGATGATTTCAGCTTTAATTGCATCGCCTACTTTCACAACGCTTTCAGGGTGCACAATGCGGTCTTCTGAAAGTTCAGAAACGTGAATCATTCCTTCGATGTTTTTAGCAAGTTCAACGAAAGCTCCGAAGTTTGCAAGTTTCGTAACAGTTCCATCTACTATCGATCCAGTTGGATGAGAGAGAACGTAATCTTGCCAAGGATCTCCCGCGAGTAATTTTATACTCAATGAAACGCGCTCGTTTTCACGGTCAACGTTGAGGACAACAGCTTCGAGTGAATCACCTTTTTTGTACTGTTCAGCAGGAGTTGTAACTTTTCCTTCCCAGCTCAAATCAGAGATGTGAACGAGACCGTCAATTCCTTCTTCGATCTCAACAAAGAGACCAAAGTCAGTGATGTTCTTGATCACGCCATTGATGCGTGTGCCAGAAGGGTATTTATGTTCAAGGCTATCCCAAGGATTAGGGTTGATTTGTTTCAATCCTAAGCTCATGCGACGATTTTCTAAGTCGATGTCAAGAATAACAGCTTCTGTTTCTTCTCCGACGCTAATTAACTTACGCGGATCTTTAATTTTTTGAGTCCAGCTCATTTCGCTGACGTGAATGAGGCCTTCGATTCCAGATTCCACTTCAACAAAAGCGCCGTAATCCACAACGCTTACAACTTTACCTTTGATACGTTGACCAGGAATAAAGCGTTCTTGAATAGTCATCCAAGGATCAGGTTGTGTTTGTTTGAGGCCTAAAGAAATACGTTCTTTTTCAGAGTCAAATTTTAAAACTCGAACGTTGATTTCTTGTCCAACTTCTAAAAGATCAGAAGGGTGACGAACACGTCCCCAGCTCATGTCTGTTACGTGGAGGAGTCCATCCATTCCACCCATGTCGATAAAAGCGCCGTAATCAGTGATGTTCTTCACAACACCGCGTACAACTGCTCCTACTTTAAGAACTTTGAGTGTTTCGCCTTTGAGACGTTCTTTTTCAGTTTCAATCACAGCTTTACGAGAAACAACAACGTTTCCTTTTTTGGGATTGAATTTGATAACGCGAATTTTGAGAGGTTTACCTAAGAATTGTTCGAGGTTTTTAACAGGGCGTACGTCGACGTGACTGCTTGGTAAGAAAGCTTTCACTCCGATATCTACAATGAGACCGCCTTTGATTACGCTTGTTGCAACTCCTTCAAGAATCGCATTGCTTGAACAAGCTTCGCTGATTTCGTCCCATGCACGCATGCGATCAGCTTTTTCTTTTGAAACAACTAAGTGGCCACGCTCGTTTTCGGTGCGCTCCACAAAAACTTCGATCATGTCGCCGACTTTAACTTCTAATTCGCCAGCAGCATTTTTAAATTGCTCAACTGAAACTTCACCTTCGGATTTGTGTCCAACGTCAACGAGAACATAATCAGCGCTGATAGAAACAATCTTTCCTTCAACGAGTTTTCCTTCTCCTACGGATTGAGTTTCAACGGTTGATTCGAAAAGTTCTTCGAAGGTTTTTCCATCTTCTTGATAATTATTCTCGATGATTTCGTCTTCTTCGTGAAAGAGTCTTCGGATCTGACCTGAAGTTTGAGATGAGGAATTGTGAGGGGTTGAGTTTGAGTTTCTAGTTAGGGACATTCGTTTTTTTTCCACCTTGTGAGGCCTAAGTTCTGAAAAAATAGGGTATTTGGGCAGACGAGTCAATTACTCACAAGGCTCAGGCGAACAATAAATCCAAAAGAGTGTTTTCTCGGATTTAGGACACAAACCCTAAGAAGCTTTTTTGAGGTTTCGCTTCTTTTCAACAGTTATATGAGCATTTGCTTTTTCTGTCGAAACAGCGTTCCAGGACGGTTCTGTAGATGCCTTCTCATTAAATTGGTCCTTTCCGCCTTTGGGAACTTCGCAATAGTTCCAAGCCCTTAGGAAAGCGTTCGTGAAATTATCTTTTCGTAGGGGTTTGTCGATTAGGGCAAATTCCCCATCAAGCATTTCGGCAAGGTTTCTTTTCATGGGGGCCGTTGCCATGCCGGAAATAGGGACTATACCCATTTCTGGGTAACGGGTCCTAAAATTACGGATAAGATCTATGCCGGTGATTTGAGGCAGTAACAAGTCAACGATAGCGACTCTTACGTTGGATAAGTCAGCTTCAAGAAGGTCCCATCCACGATCCAGGATTCTCACTTTTGGCTTACAGCCAAGCCCTGGAATGATTGAACTGTCGAGATAGCGCGAGATAAGTGCGCTCATTAAATCCTCATCTTCGATCACAAGAATTTCTGTGTTATCGAAGTCTTTTCTAAGGCCAAGCTTTGAAAACTCAACCTCTATTTGGGTTAACATTCATAATCCTCCACTTACTAATATGGCAGAATGATGGCACTTTGAGGGTTAATTTTCAGCTAAGTCCTTGTTAAGATTAAGACAATGCGGATGAGGTTTTTTCCACTTTTGTTAGGGTTTTATGTGTTTTCCGCTTTTGGCAACGTTTCTGTGATGACTAATCGTCCGGTCAAACTCTTTGCTCAACCCACAGAGCGTTCCATTGTCTTGTCTGAAGTTTCGGGAAAGTCTTCTTTTCGCGCTATCGAGCAAAGTGAAGATAAAGAATGGGTCTTTGTATCGGATGGCCTTAGGTATGGGTGGATTCGTAAAAGTTTTGTAAAAACTTATGATGAGTCCGCGGCTGCTGTGACTGAAAAAAATCCTCCCAGAGTGACTCGTGAAGGAGTGGTGTCTCGAGATTTAAATCCAAAGGTACAATTCTCGGATGATGATCTTCCTGCAGATGATGAAGTTATTGAGAACGCTAGAGGGAGAAGGTCTTCAACAAATCGCTTTGATGATTACAGTGGAGATTCTGAAGGAGATATTTTCGTCGTCAAGACAGCTGGATCTCTCTTTGAAAAACCCTTACGAAATGCGAATCGTTTTGGGGATGTAGAGTCGAACGATCGGGTTGAGTTTTTGAACCTTTCAAATGATCAAAAGTGGGCTCATGTAAGGGTTTTGGAAACAAGCGAAGAAGGGTGGCTTCCTCGAAAAGATATCGCACGTAAAGTGGGCAGGGAAGAGTTGGAGAGTTTAAATCGTCCAAGTGATCGAACTATTCACTGGGGAGCTTATGGTGTTTTTGCTCCCTTGCCTTGGAGTGTAGGCTTTTTGGGAACACTCAGTAAAACTTATTATTCGTTGGTGGTTGCAGATACACCTTTGGAGTTGGGATTGGGCTTGGGTTACAATGGTGGAGCGACTTATTCTCACTCTTTGACAGTGAGTTATGTGGATATGAGAGGCTTCGTAAGATGGGAACCTCGTATTATGCCTAAGGTGACTCTTCCCGTTGAGCTGGGTGCTCTTTATAAATACGGAATTATTCGAACGACTTTGACTCAAGATGAATTTAATTCAATGAAGAGTCGCGCAAGGCAAAATGAAACAGGTCTTTTGTTTGGAGTGGGGTTAAATTATATCCCCAATGATGTGTTCAAAATGATTGTGATTCCGGAACTTCAAGTGACAAGTTCTATCGATCTCGTTTTAAATGCAGGCGTGACCTATTCTTTTTAAATAAGCGACCTTATTCAAGAACGTTGAGTAGGGGTGCGAGTAAAATCAACATCGCTGAAGGAAGGCTCAAAAGAAAAAGCGGTATGAGTAAAATGTATGAAAGTCTTTCGCTTTTGATGAGTATTGATGATTTAAATTGCTCCTCTTGAAAAACAATTGATCGATCGAGCATTTCGCTCAAGGGAAGACCTTTTTCTTGGCTTTTAAGCAAAGTATTCCAAGTTCTTGCGGCTAAAAACCAAGGTGATTTTTTTTGAGCGAATGTGATGACTTCGAGTTTGGGGATTTTGGATTTAAAAAATTGAGGCAAATTTTGAGTTTTGTGAAGGCTTTGGAAATTTTCAAAAACTGAAGTTGGAAAAGAAAGCCCACATTTGAGTGAGAGTTGAATCCCTCTTAAAAAGAAAATCCATTCCAGAAAAGAGATCTCTTTTTCAAATCTTCGAAGGCAGAGTCTCATGACGTACAAGGAGGCTCCACACATTAAAAGAGCTATAAAAAGGACGGTGTTTGAGGGTTTAAGCTGCGGGGGAAAAAGCAGGTAAGAACTTAAAATAAGAAGGCCTGATATTCCTGCACTTACGAAGGCTTGAATTTTTGGGGAAAGAGTTTTTTGCTCAACGAGTTGAATTAGTTTTTTTTCATTTTCAATTTGCTCACAAAAAGCTTTCACGGAAGGAGCAGAAAGCGTTCTCCCTTCGAGCATTAATTCAGCTAATTTTAAAAATTTATTTTGGATGTGGTCTGGAGCAATGAAGGGAGACCCCATGCTTGAAAGACATTGATAAAGAGACTCTCCTGCTTCAAGGCGATTTCGAAGTAGGTTGAGTTCACTAATGAAAAGATCGGACGCAAGTTTTGTCACAAATGAGTTTCCAGAACTTCTTCGACCTTACGGCTGCCGTTTTTTTGTATTTTAATATGCAAAATTAGATCCCATAGTTTTTTTGAAGGAAGAGATGGTCCTTTTAACGAATTTTGCACAAGCTCTTCAAAGCGGTGAAGAGCTTCTGAGCAGGATCCTGCGTGGAGTGTTGTCATGACTCCTTTGTGCCCTGTCATGAGAGCTTGATGGATAGCGCGAGCTTCAGGTCCCCTGCATTCGCCAATAATCATTCGGTCGGGGCGCATTCTTAGGCATTCGAATACAAGATGGCAGAGGTCCCATTCAGCTCCTTCTCGAAAGCCAAAGCGATCGGATCGAGCGAGTAATTTGCTGCTTATTTCATTTGGGATAGGAAGTTCGGGGCTATCTTCAAGAATGACGACGCGATCTTTTACGGGGATTTCATTCATAAGAGCAGTGAGAAGGGAAGATTTTCCGGCTCCTGTGATGCCCGCAATTAAGATTGATTTTTTTTGAAGAAGAGAACTTTTAAGTTTTTTGAGAAGCCTTGAATCATCTAAAAAATCTTGAAGTTGAAAATTTTGAGAAGCTCTAATTCTTCGGAGTGTGATTTCAGTTCCTCTTAATGACATAGGGGCAATGACGACGTGAGCTCGAAAAAAATGTTTGTCTTGAAAATCAACGTAGGAATCAGCGCTGGGTTGTGTAAGTCCAAGTGTGATGTTGGCGCGATCAGCTATTTTTCTAGAAAGAATAAAAAGATTTTTTTCTTCACAGATAGGGTCTTGAAAGGGGCCTTGCCATGAGGTTTTTTCAAAATAAAAAACACCTCTTAAGGTAATAACAATATCTTCTATTTCGAGCTTTTCGAGAGTGTTTTTTAAAAAAGGAGTCATAGCGAATCCTCAAGCTTCAGGGGAGCGTTTTGTTTGTTTGAATTTTCGATTTCATCCCATGTAGGTTTAAGCGAAAACCATAATTCAGAGTTGTTTTTACTTTGCGCGTGTTCCCCAAAAAATAAACTTAAAATGGGAACTTGGCTTAAAAAATAGAGTCCGTCTCTTGCCTTGCTTTCTCGAAGAGTCACCATTGTTGTGAGGACAGTTTGTTCATTCATTCGTAAGTCAAATTGACTTTCAAGTTGTCTTTGAAGGAGGCCTGGAACTCCTTCTATTCCTAAGTCGGGATTAGGTTCAGAGAATTCCATTTTAAAAGCGACAGATACTTCACGATCTCCTGGAAGAGCGTTTTCGTTTGGTGTGAGCGAAATTTTAAGTCCATAGCTTTTCCAGGTTGTTTCGGAGTGAAAAGCATTTTTATTGCGAATAGGAAATTCGCCTCCTGAAAGAAAACGACTTTCAATCCCAGGCTTTGTTCGAAGTGTCGGGCGAGAGAGAACTTTTCCAATTCCTTGGCTTTCTCCAAAGTCAGCTCCAATCAGAAGGTCTCCTCCTTTGTTGCTGGCGATGTTCGTCAGTTTAAGAGCGGATGATCCGCTGGGGTCTATGTTGAGTAAAGAAATGTTTTTGGGCCAACTGACCCCTAAATTTTGGGCGCGATCTCGTGAAAATTCAAAAAGAGTCAGTTCAAAAATTAAATTATTTCCCGGAAGGCTTTGATTGCGAACATTGAAATCGTAAAAGGGGAGAAGTTTTGATGAAAAGCTTTTTTTGAGGGAAGTTAAGTTTGAATTTGAAAAAACAGCGAGGATTCTTCGTCCGTCTTTCCACTTGCCAAGTCCTATGTGAGGAAATTCTTTTTTGAGTCTTGTTTCTTCTTCAAAAAATAAGTGTTCGATCTTTGCTCCTGCTT
>JBAXJW010000036.1:0-10425 GCA_037137635.1 bacterium
TTGTGAGTTTCGTCCATTTACATGTGCATTCCGAGTTTTCTTTGGGGCGCAGTCTTGTCAAAATGCAAGACCTTCCCAAGATGGCTGCAGAGATGGGCATGCCGGCTGTGGGGGTGACGGATTGGGGAAATCTTTATGGGTCGCTTTATCTATTGAAGGCCGCCCAAAAAGCCAAAATCAAACCAATTTTTGGTGTGGAAATAGGAGTCACTCGCAAAGATCAACTCTTAAGGCATCTTGTCCTTTTGGCAGAGACGACAGAAGGCTACAAAAATCTAGAAAAGCTTGTCTCGCGAGCGCACACGGAATTCGGTTTTCAACAAGGTGAGCTTCGCCCTCAAATTCCCTACGAGATTTTAAAAGATTCTTGTCAGGGAATGATTGCTCTTACTGCAGGAATGAAGGGCATTGCCAATTCCTATCTTCTTCAAGATCAAGATGGAGAGGCGCGAGAGGTTTTAAGAGACCTTAAGGAAATTTTTCCGGATTCACTCTATCTTGAGTTACAGCAAAGCGGACTTTCTCAACACTCTGATTGCAATGAGTGGTTGATTCACGAAGCAAAAAAAATGGGCTTGCCTGTTGTGGCCACAGCCGATGTTCACTACGTCAAAACTGAAGATGCTTTTGCTCAAGAAGTCTGGATGATGGTGGGCAAGGGCTTAACTCTTAACCAAAATCCTCGCAGCAGTTTGGCTTCTTCAGAATTTTATCTCAAAACTCCCGAAGAAATGCGAATGGCTTTTGCGAGTATTCCTGAGGCTGTCGAAAATACTCTGGCGATTGCGGAAAGATGTAACGTCAAATTTAATTTCAAAACTGAAGATGGCAAACGACTTTATTTTTTGCCGAGTTTTGAAGTTGGAGAAAAAGATCAGAATGTCGTTTTTGCAGAATTATCGCGTGAAGGTTTAGAGAATCGATTTAAAGAATTAAAGATTACAGAAGAAGAAAAGCAACAAACTTACATCGATCGTTTGAATTATGAAGTCAAAGTGATCGTTGAAATGGGATTTGCGGGTTATTACCTCATTGTCTCGGATTTTATTCGGTGGGCGAAGGCTCAAGGGATTCCGGTAGGGCCTGGACGTGGATCAGGTGCGGGTTCACTCGCAGCCTATGCTTTAGATATTGTGGATATTGATCCCATTGAAAACCGCTTGCTCTTTGAGCGCTTTTTGAATCCTGAACGTGTTTCTCTTCCTGACTTTGATATCGACTTTTGTCAGGCTCGGCGTTTTGAAGTGATCGATTACGTTTCAAAGCGCTATGGAAGTGAACAAGTCTGTCAGATTGTCACTTTTTTGAAAGAGCAAAGTAAAGCAGCTCTCAAAGACGTGGGGCGTGTGATGGGTTTTTCTTTTGGAGAAACCAATCGCATTACCAAGCTTATTCCCGTTATTTTAGGAAAGCCTCTCACGATTGATGAAGCTTTGAAAGAAGTTCGAGAGTTCAAAGAACTTGTTGATGCGGATCCTCGCAACAAACAATTGGTGGATCTTGCGTGTTCGATAGAAGGGGGTCTTCGCCAGCCTGGAGTTCACGCAGCGGGTGTCATTATTGCGAGTCGTCCTGTGAAAGAACTCGCACCAATGTCTGTGGATCTTGAGGGACGTCCTCTTATTCAGTGGGACATGAAAATGAGTGAAGAAGCAGGACTTGTGAAGTTCGACTTCTTGGGTCTTGTGACACTCGATCTTTTGGATCTTACGTGTAAGTGGGTGCGTGAACGATATCCTGACGATCCTGAAAAATCACAATTTACGTATAATAAAATTCCCGTGCACGATCCGCGTGCCTACGAGTTGATTGCTCGAGGCGACACGATGGGAGTGTTCCAGTTAGAAAGTTCGGGCATGCAAAATCTTTGTGTGCGCATGAAGCCCGACAGATTAGATGACATTGCAGCCGTGAACGGTCTTTATCGTCCAGGTCCTCTTGAGAGTGGAATGGTCGATGACTTTATTGCGCGTAAGCAAGGGAAAGCGAACGTTGAAACACTTTTCCCCGAAATGAAAGAAGTTCTTTCGGATACTTACGGCGTTATTGTTTATCAAGAGCAGGTTATGGAGCTCGCTCGAGTGATTGCAGGTTATTCACTCGGGGGCGCCGATCTTCTTCGCCGAGCGATGGGTAAGAAAATCGCCGAAGAAATGGAAGCTCAAAGAAGTATTTTCGTTGAGGGTGCAACCAAACTTGGGCGTGATCCACGAAAGTCTTCAGAGCTTTTTGATTTGATCGCTAAATTTGCAGGCTATGGCTTTAACAAAAGTCACGCCTCCGCTTACGCAACTCTCTCTGTTCAAACGTCTTTCTTAAAGGCTGTTTATCCGGTTGAGTTTTTCACAGCCCTTCTGACAATTGAAAAAGAAAACACCGATAAGCTTGCACGCTATATCCAAGATGCAAAACGTAGGAATTTAAAAATTCTTCCTCCCGATGTGAACTCAAGTGAAAGTGATTTCAAATGTGTAGATGATAAAACAATTCGCTTTGGCCTTTCGGCCATTCGAAACGTGGGGGAATCTGCGACAGAAGTTATTTTGGAAGCTCGTAAAAAGGGTCCATTCAAAAATCTTTGGGATTTTCTTTCTCGAGTAGACACTCGAAAAATCAACAAGCGAGTCGTGGAAAGTTTGATTCAAGCAGGAGCTTTTGACACTTTAGTTGAAGCTGGTGTGAGTGCTAAAAAATTACGCGGACTTTATTTGGCGAACGTCGAAGGTGCGCTGAAGTGGGCAACAAGTAAAAGCGAAGCTGCAAGCAGCGGTCAGTTTTCGTTGTTTGGAACTCTTGATGATTCTCAAGCTTCTGCAAAGCCTCCTATGGTTCTTGCTCAGGAGATTGACGATAAACAAGCATTACAGTGGGAAAAGGATCTTTTGGGGATTTACCTCTCGGGTCATCCGCTTGATAAATTTGTTGATAAGATTGAGCGTTTTCAGGCCACACCTTTGCACGTTTTAGAAGAAATGAAACCCAAAACAAAAGTTCTTGTGGCGGGTGTTGTGAGTGATTTTAAAGAGCTTAGAATCAAACGCGGTCGTCGTGCAGGTGAGTTTATGGCGACTTTCAAATTTGGCGATGCCACCAGCCAAGTTGAAGTGGTGAGTTTCCCCGATCACTACAAGGAATTTGCGGAGCTGATCAAAAGTGACAAAGCTCTTTTGCTTCGAGCGGAACTTGATTTTGAAGAAGATAAAACTCGTCTAATCTGTGGAGAAATATCTCTTCAGGGTGAAGCTTCTGTTCAAAGTTTGGAAGATTTACAAGACGAGTGGCCAAGACTCATTCACATTGAAGTCGCTCTCGATAAAGTTGCGAGTTACTTGAGTCATGATTTGTTATTTGGCGAAATTGCGCATGTTTTGACCAAGCATAATGGCCCAGTCCCTGTGGATTTAGTTCTCTTAAAGGGGGGGCGTTTTCAAACTCGTTTAAGTGTAGGCGAAGAATACCGTGTTCAGCCTTCGCGTGAATTAGTGAGTGAATTGCAGGGCTTATTGGCTATCCCTGGTTGTATAAGAGTTGAAAAAGAATTTTGATTTTAGCTTTCTCTTAAGTGCCCAAATTTGCTTTTCAAAAGTGTCTAAAGCCTAGACGCTTTACCCTCTATCCCACTTTGACGGGGGTTTGAGCTTGGTACATGAATTGCTTTAATAAGGGGCTATGTTTTCTATTTTGAAGTCTAATGCATCTCTTTCTATTTTGGTGGCCGCTTTTTCTTCTTCATTAGTTTCTTCAAGTCTTGAAGCAGGTTCATCAAATAAAAACACACTCTATTGGCAGTCGTTTTTAGAGTTTACCTTGTCAGATATGGCCCCTGAGCAATATCTTCAATCTTCAAATACTCAAGAAACCATTTCTTTGATTTTGAAAAACAATCCCACTCTTTTTCCAGAGTCTGTGACGGATGCTCCTTCAGCGCAAAAATATTTTTCCTATTATCCTTTGGCAATGTCTTCTGAGCTTACTTATCTTAACTCCAAAGGGAGTGTTTACCGAGTGATGGTTTTTGATTCACTTGAATTAGAAAAAATGAAAACTGGATATCAAAAATCTTTAAACTTAAAATGGAAAGATCCAGATACTCAATATGTTCATGCCATGAAGGCATCTGTGAAAATGATTAATCCTTCAAATGAAAACTATGATTCAACTTTTAAAATTCTTCCCTATAACTCAAGGAAGTCACTCGAAGAAGCTCGGGTTGAGACGACAGACGCTTCAAATGCTTCTGAATTAGTAAATTTAAAGCTCATGGCGACTGTTGAGGACATTGCTCAAGCCGTGACAGATGAGGCTCGAAAATCTCATTACGGTCACAAGGTAACAAAAGCCTCTTTTCTCAGAGCCATGGAGAGATCAAAAAAGATTTTTGAAAATGACTCTCTTATGTTGAAGTTTCTTGAGAAAGCTTCTTCTGCGCTAACTTCTCTTGAATGAGCTTGTTGCGTTCGGCTTTTCCTTTTGAGTAAACCTTCAGCTCGTTTTGTAGAAAATCTTGAAGGGCTTCAAACTTTTCTTTCTCTTGAGAATTGTAATAACTCACAAGAATCTCTTCTCCTTTGGGAAGAATCTGGAGGATTGCAAACTTTTTTCGAGAAATGACAATTTCTAAATCACTTGCTTCGAGGATTAATTCCAAATTTGATAAGACATGATTGTCGTCCCACTTTATGCGTTTTGCAAAAGAAGCTTCAATGAGCTCATTTTGCTCTGAGTTTTGGTAGTCTTCACCTTTTTCTTTTACCCATGCAAAAAGATCATGAAGCCACGTAATTTTTTTAAGAGTTGCAAGATCGTTCCTCAATGTTTCAGCTTTGGGAGCGGGAACTTCGTAGGTTTCAAAGTCGACATCAATTGCAAATTGTTCATTGGATGTGGGTGCTTCGGTGTTTTTCATAATTTTTCTCCTAAACCGTATTTGGGTGAATTTAAATAAAGAGGTTCCACCTCTTTTAAAAGAGCTTCAAGATTTTGAATGCGTGAAGCGTCTGCGGGGTGGGTCGATAAAAACTCAGGGGGCTTGTTGCCTCCAGATTCAGACATGCGTTTCCAAAAGTTGAGGGCTTCTCGTGGGTCGTAACCAGCTGCGGCTGCATACTCGAGTCCAAAAGCATCGGCTTCGCTTTCGTTTGATCTTGAAAAAGGAAGAATGAGCCCTATGGTGGCTCCTGCTCCAAGTGCAGAAATAGCGACTTGTCGGACTTGGCGATCCTTGATGAAGCCTCCCGCGAGAGCGGCACCGCCGACCAATCCAGAAACGGCCATGTTTTGAGCGATTCGCTGGCCACCATGCCGAAGTGTAGCGTGTGCAACTTCGTGTCCAAGAACCATGGCTAGAGCCGCTTCGTTTTGCATAATCTTGAGGATTTCAGTGTACACGGCCACCTTGCCTCCAGGTAAGCAAAAGGCGTTGGGTTGTTTGCTTTCTATGAGTTTAAACTCCCATTTGAAGCCGAGTTGATGACGAGACTCAGCGACTTGAGCAATTCTTTTTCCAACTCTTTCGAGTATCTTTTTATCGCGAAGGTTGGTGGATTCTTTTTCTTTATTGAGGATTTCGCGATAAGCCGAATTTCCCATTTTGGCTTCTTCTTCGGGTGAGGTCACCAAAAAGGCGTGTTTATTCGTGCCGGGGATAGTCGTGCAGGCCTGAGTTCCTAAAAACAGAACCAACAGAGACGCCAAACGAAGAAATTTCGTCATGGCTTTCATTCTAGTGCCTCTTTTATCCAGAAGAAAGAGCGAGAAGAGAGAGATTATTGCGGGTACTTATGTTAAAAATCTCAGAATGTCCCATGAAGAAATTGATGAGCAAACACGAATCCGTCGCGAAAAGCTGCAAGGGTTAAGAGACAAGGGTCTTGCTTACCCCCATTTTATAGAAGCAAGCCACAAAGCTGCGGATATCATTGCCAAATTTCATGAAGAAAAGGACCCTGAAAGATTAAAGGCTTTTGGAAACCTAACGATGGGTGGCCGAACGATCTTTTTACGCTCTTTCGGGAAAGCAGGTTTCGTGAAAATTCTTTCACGAGGAACTCCTTTTCAGATTTATGTTGCAAAAGACCAGGTCGATGCAACGAGTTTTGAATTGTATCAATTACTTGATCTCGGTGATCAGGTTTGGGTTGAGGGTCATTTATTTCGAACAAAAACGGGTGAGCTAAGTTTACATGCAACGCAATTGCGTGTGATGGCAAAGTGTTTGCATACACCTCCTGAAAAATTCCACGGCTTAACAGATGTCGAAGAACGCTATCGTCATCGCTATATTGATTTATTTAGTAACGAAGAAACTCGAAACACTTTTGCACTTCGTTCGGCAGTGACCAAAGCTGTTCGCGATTACTTTAATGATCGTGATTTTATCGAGGTTGAAACACCGATGATGCATCCGCTTGTTTCAGGGGCTGCAGCCAGACCTTTTGAGACCCATCACAATACATTAGATCGCAAGCTTTTTTTGAGAATTGCGCCTGAGCTCTACTTGAAGAGACTTGTTGTGGGCGGTCTTGAGCGAGTGTTTGAAATCAATCGAAACTTTCGAAACGAAGGAATTAGTCCGCGTCATAATCCTGAATTTACAATGCTCGAATTTTATATGGCTTATGCCAATTATAGAGACCTCATGGATATGACTGAAGAGTTGGTGACGAACATCATGAAAGATCTTCGCGGGAGTGAGGAGATTGATTATCAAGGAACCAAGCTTTCTTTTCAGCGTCCTTGGCGTCGCATGAGCATGGAAGATGCAGTCAAAGAATTTTCAAGTTTCAAGGGCGACCTCAAGAGCTCTGAACAAATTATTCAACATTTAAAATCAAAAGGGATTGCGACTTCAGGCAGAGAAGGCTTAGGAGCTCTTTTAACAAAAATCTTTGATGAAGAAGTTGATCGTAAATTAATTCAGCCAACATTTATTACAGATTATCCTGTAGAGGTTTCTCCTCTGGCACGCAGAAGTGAAAAATCTTCTGAGCTCGGTATTGATGTGACTGATCGTTTTGAGTTGTTCATCAATGGTGTTGAGATTGCAAACGGATTTAATGAATTGAATGATCCTGACGATCAAAAAAATCGCTTCCTCGATCAGCTCAAAGAAAAAGATGCGGGTAACCATGAAGCGACAGATTTTGATGCAGATTATATTCGCGCTCTTGAATATGGCATGCCTCCCACTGCGGGTGAGGGAATTGGAATTGATCGTTTGGTGATGCTTGTCGCAAACGCTCCGAGTATTCGCGATGTTATTTTGTTTCCTCAATTGCGAACCGAAAGTTAAGAGATTCTTTTTTCTTCTTCAATAGATCCATAGCCTAGATACAAAGAGAGACTTCGGATAATCTTCTAAAGTGCTGACAAAAGAGTGGTGGCTTCTCACTTACAAGTGGCTTTTTGGTCAAAAAAAAGCCGGACAAGAAATAAGAAGAGCCTCTTACCTTATGGGGGCTTCTTTGTGGGTTGCTCTTATCTCGGGTGCGCTTGGTGTGGGAGCTTTGAGTTTTGTTCGCGCCTTAGTTACTGGGTTTGAAACACAATTAGCTTTGGGTGTATCTGATTTTTTTGGACCGCTGTCGTATAAGTCTGGATGGCGCTCGGAAAAAGAGCATGAATTACTTGCTCAAAAAATTTCTTATCCTGTCGAAAGTTACTGGCAAGGGCAGGGGCTTTTAGTCGGTCCGAAGACGGGTCGTGGTGTGATGCTCGAGGGGCGTCGCATGTGGGGTGCGAGTCAGCATTGTTCTTCTAGTAATGAAATTCCACTTTTGACGATTGGGCAAAACTTAGCAGAAAGTTTGGGAGTCCAAGCCGGTCAAAATTTAAAAATTCTTTTACCCGGACTTATTAAAGGAAGTTTAAACGTAAAAGTTAACGCTATTAAAAGTTTTGGACTTCAAGAGCTCGATGCTCGTCGAGTAATTTTGGATGATCTTTCTCTTCATTGTTACCTTAAAGTTTCAGGTAAAATGCTGATGGAGCGTCCGGGAGATTACTTGGGCTTTCGTTTTTATCCCAAGATTTCTCCCAATGATGAAGTGGCTCTTATGGGTGAAGTCGCGGTCCTTCAAAAACTGATCAAGGAAACACTTCGAGATGCCCAGCCTCAAGTTAAAACTTCGAAAGAGCAAAATCGAAATTTTTTTAAAGGCTTGGGATTTGATCGCGCTGTTTTAAGTGTCGTTTTGGGATTTTTAACTCTTGCGGCTTGTTTGAATGTTGCCGCTGCGTTGTTTGTGATCTTTTTTGAAAGAGATAAAGACATGATGACCTTACGAGCTTTGGGTATGTCTCCACTTCAAATGAGGCGCTGGATTTTGATTCAGGGTTTTATGATTGGATTGTTGGGAAGTACCTTGGGGATGATCGGTTCTGGAGCTGCAGCACTTTTGTTTGAAAAGGGAAAGCTTATCAAGTTGCCACCCGAAGTTTATAATTTAGATCATTTGGTCTTTTCATTTTCGTGGCCAGAGCAATTAGGAGTGTTTTTGTTTGGAGTTGGAAGTGCTCTTTTTATATCTTGGGGCGTTGCCTACTTGCTTTCGCGTATGAAAATTGTTGAGGTATTAAGTCACAGGCGATGATGAAACATGATTAAAGTAGAAGGACTCTTTAAGAATTATAAAACAGGCGTGGTGGAGCATGTCTTGCGAGGAATCGATCTTGAAATCGATTCCGGTGAGAGTGTGGCTCTTTTGGGGCCTTCGGGTTCTGGTAAGTCGACTCTTTTAAATTGTTTGGGTTTGTTGGATTCTCCTGACAAGGGGAAAATCTTTCTTCATGGTCAAGAAGTTTCTCAGTTAAGTGAAAAAGAGGTTTCACGCATTCGTTTAAGGGGGTTGGTTTTTGTTTTTCATTTTCACCATTTGATTCCGGAGCTCAGTGCTCTTGAAAACGTTTTGTTACCGGCTTCGTTGCTTGGTCAAAAGCCTACAGAAAGAGCAAAGCATTTGATGCAGCGAGTAGGCCTTGAAGAAAAGGCTCATAAATCTCCTGCACAACTTTCTGGAGGTGAGCAGCAAAGAGTTGCGATTGCTCGCGCTCTCATCAATGGCCCTCGAATACTTTTCACAGATGAGGCGACAGGAAATTTGGATCGTGAAAAAGCGCTTGAAATACTTGAATTGCTTTTAGAAATTAATCGCGAGCAAAAAATGACACTCGTGTCCGTAACGCATGACTCAACACTCGCCATGCGCTATGAAACAAAATACTCTCTCCAGAACGGAATATTGAAGAAATGCAGTTGAATAAACCTCTTAAGCGCCTTCATCGTTTGTTTCAGATCGCCTTTTTTCTTTTTTTGCTGACTCCTTATACTGCGAAAGCAGAATCTTTTGGAGAAATCGAAGTTCGCGGAAATAAGCGTATTGAACAATCTGCGGTCATTGAAAAAATGACATTGCGTCCGGGCATGGCCCTCACAAGCGAGGCTGTTCGAAGAGATGTTCAGAGTATTTTTTCATTGGGCTTCTTTAAAGATATTCAATTTGATCTTGAGGGTAAAAAACTCATTGTTAAAGTTGTCGAGCGTCCTTATGTTTCAAGGATTGAATACATTGGATCTACGGAATTTGAAAACAAAGATCTGGAAGATGCCACGAAATTAAAATCCTATAGGGTTTTGAGCTACTCAGAAATTCAAACAGGCATTTCGGCTCTTCGTAAAAAATACGAAGACAAAGGTTATTATCTTGCTCAGGTGCGTTTTGAAGTGCTTCCTGTTTCAAAAGATTCGTCTGATGTGAATCTTAAGTTTTATATTTCAGAGAATGAACAGGTCCGAATTCGAAAAATTAGTCTTCTTGGAAACAAGCAGATTTCTACAGGCGATTTGAAGCAAGTTCTTTTTACGTCTGAAGGTCATATGTTCTCTTGGGCCACAGGAAGTGGAACGTTCAGAGATGACTTTTTTGAACGCGATGTGAATGCTCTTGCCATGTTTTATGGCAACGAAGGATATATTGAGTCTAAAATTACAAAGCCTCGAGTAAGTTTGAGCCAAGATCGCAGATACATCGATGTTTTGATGGATATTAAAGAGGGAGAGAAGTTTTACCTCGAAGACATCGAGTTTAAGGGCGATGTGGAATTTTCTGAAGAAAAATTGCGCGAAGTCTTTGGGATGAAAAGCGGAGACGTCTTTTCAACAGGTCAGATGCAAGAGGGACTCCTTTCAGTAGGGGACCTTTATGGTGATGAGGGTTATGCATTTGCGAACGTCATTCCACGTCCTGAAATCAAATCCAACGATCATAAAGTTTTTTTGACAGTTGATATTCAAAAAGGCGACAAGATTTATTGGGGTGAGGTGAAGGTTACAGGAAACACAAAAACTCACGACAAAATCATTCGCCGAGAACTAAAATTTGTAGAAGGCGAAATAACAAATTCAACAAAACGTAAGAAGAGTATAGA
>JBAXJW010000037.1:0-10382 GCA_037137635.1 bacterium
ATTACAACTTGGTCTTTCTCTTTTCTAGAATCAGAGACAGTTGTTTTGGGATTACACATAACTCATTTTTCTCGAATTGTGGGAGCTTTGGTTTCTCTCTTTGCCCTTACAAGTTTTGTTTTATTTGATGTTTCAAAGCGCTATGAAAATCGCCCAGAGTGGTTAGCGCTTTTGATATTAGCTGTTATGGGGCTTAGTTTGCTCCCTGCTTCTCGTAATTGGATTAGCTTTTTTGTATTCTTAGAATTCTTCTCTATTCCTTCTTATATTTTAGCTGGATATGACACAAATCGAGAACGAAGTTTAGAAGCTTCTTTGAAATATATGCTCACAGGAGCTTTTGCCTCTGCTCTCTTATTGATGGGCATTGCTCTTGTTTATCTTTGCTCAGGAACAGTAGATTACGCTTCTTTACAGGGCCACTTTCCTACTCATATTCTTTCAACACTTGCCTTGTCTTTTTTATTGGCAGGAATTTTTTTCAAAATGACAATTGTTCCTTTTCACTTTTGGGCTCCCGATGTTTATCAAGGTGCCCCTATGGGTGTTGCTGCTTTTTTAGCGGCTGGTACAAAATTGAGTATTTTTGTTTCAGCAGCATTAGCATTTTCTGAAACAGAATTTTATTTAAGAAATGATTTGATGAATTTTGCAGTCATTGCGGGAACTCTCAGTATCTTAGTGGGAAGTCTCCTTGCTTTTACTCAGCGTTCATTCAGACGCATGCTAGCTTATTCTGGGACTGTGAATGCTGGAGCCCTTGCTCCATTGATGGTGCTTGGAAAAGAGACTCTTTCATCGGGCATCTTTTTTCTTTTTGTTTATGGACTAACGCTCGCCTTGATCTTGAGTGCTTTTTCAAGTCTTTTGAAAAATCGAAATCTTGATGCAAATGGAGACTTAGATCCCGAAGAATTAAATTTAAAGGATAGTCAGCAAAGTAAATTTCAAAGTTTTATTTTAGCAGCAGGGCTTTTTTCTTTAGCAGGTATTCCCCCTTTGCCTGGTTTTTTTGCAAAGTATTGGTTGTTTTCGGATTTGTGGGCTCAAGGTTATCGACCACTCGTGATGTGGGCTCTTTTGGGAACCTTGATGGGCGTTGCTTATTATATTCGTATAGCAGGCAAGCTCTTTTTTGCCGAAAAGCGTAGCGTAATAATCTAATATCCTTTCATCAATCTGACTTAGTTCTCGGTTATTATATCCATGAGGGAAGTATTAAATCATGGATACAAAATTTGAAGAACGTATTCGTCTAAGGGTTTCTTCTGGGAAGATTAAAGGTCCCTATACTCGTCTTGAAGTTATAAAGCTTATTAGAAAAGGAAGACTTGAAGGCTCGGAAGAAATTTTTTTAGAAAGCGAAGGCCAATGGAAGCCCATAGGGTCAGATACAGAGTTCTTTGATTTGATACAAGAAGTTCAGTTTGGCGTAAAAGCAGGAAATACAAAGGTTTCCGATAAGGGATCTTCTAAAAAAGGATGGAGTGATTCGGCCGAAAATAAGGCTGATTCCAATTTGGATTCAACAGAAAGAATTCAGTTGAATAAGGGTTCACAGAATACAAGCTCTCGGGAGAGAGAAGCTTTTAATGCTCCTCAAAGCAATGAATTTTCAATTCCTTTATCCAAAAATCAACCTACTCATCAAGCAGCTCAAAAAGAAAGTGGCTCTAGTGGAATTAAAAGTTTTGAGGATCTCTCAAGTTCAGTTAGAAAAGCTCCAAAAAAGTTTCAGGGCTTGTTTTTTGTAATTCTTCTTTTAGTGGGAGCTTATTTTGCTTCCGATTATTTTGGTGGAACACGAGAAAAAAATACTCAAAATACAAATCTTGAATATAAGTTTGATTTTAAAAAAGGGTATTTTCGCCCACTTCTTTTACGTTTGCGCTTGTTACCTCAACTGAGTTTTCCTTCTGCAGCCCTTACTTATGATTTTCAAAAATTAAAAACTTTACCTTTAAGCGTGCATGATCTTTTGATGACTGTTGATGAAAATGAAGCAGATGTGAATGCTCAATTAAGTGGAAGTGCATGGGTTATAAAAGCATGGACTTTTCGAATTGTAGCTGATGCTATTTCTATTGCGGATCCTCAAAAAGCGACTCAGTTTCAAGAAGCTTCAAAAGCGCTTCTTTCTTCAATTGAAAGCAAGATGAAATTGCCAGAGGAGATTAAGCAACTTTTTATGGCTCTTGATTTCTTTTTAGCGGGAGATGTGGATAAGTCTTTGAAAACTGCAGAGGCTATTTCGCAAAAAATCCTACCCGTTAAAGTTTTCATAAGAGATATTTCATATTGGGCATCACTTATGCCTGAATTCCGCCAAACAATAAGAGTTCAAACTCCTTTTAAAGATGAGGACCTTGCCAATTTACCCCTGAGAGCAGAAAAAGAAGAAAAATTTAGAAAAAGTTTTAATGGAGAAAGTTTCTCAGATGACTTTATCAAACGAGCAGATGAGCTTTTTTCTTTAGAGGCGCATTCCTTATTAGCGTGGTATTTGATTGCTCAATATAATGTTTTGAAATATCGAGGAAATCCTCAAATTCCCAATCGTTATTTTTTCACAGGGTTTTGTGAATTATCTCTATATCCTCGCGTTATGCAGGAGTTTTATTGGAAGCAATATGCTCAATTTGTAAAAGATTCCCTATTGGGTGATCCCATCCGAATTGTTGAGACAGTAGAGGTTATTCAAAAAGGATCTTTTGAAGCTTCACCTAAAGCGCTTGATTTAGACGATCCTTTTTTCCGTTTTTCTCTTTTATTGGAAAACTATAAAAAAGCTTTTGAGCAAAATGAAATGAACAATATTGAACGCTCATCTTTTCAGGTTGTTTCAGAAGCTTCCCCCAAAGCCAAAGAGAATTTGATATCTGTCGTGACGGGTCCTCTTCTTGATAAAAACTGGGGACTTGCAGAGAGACAGTTAAGACTTTTGGAAAAAACATTTCCCTTTGATGTGGAAATTAAAACGTTAAGAATTTGGTTCGAAGGCGAGCGCTTTCGCTTTGAGAATGCTTCCAATATTTTAGGAAGAACTTTTTCAGGATCTTTCAATAATATCAAAAAAGAACAACTTAAAGCAGAGGGAATTCTTTATATGGTTGGTCAAGATTATGAAAAAGGATCTGAAAATTTAAAACTCTTTTTAGAAATGAATCCCCAGGATGGATTAAGCCAGTACTTTATTGCTCGTGGTGCTTTTGAGCTTGAAAAATATACAGAATGCGTTCGCTATTCGCAGTTAGCTCAATACAATAGTTCGGGGCCTCTCAAGCTTCGCTCCCAAATCATTAATTATCGATGTCGAGTCAAAGCAAACCTTGCCCTTGATGCCTCTTTAAGAGAATTTGCTCAATTTGTTGAACGATTTTCGCAAACAGCTATCGCTCGAGAAGAGTATATCAGAGCCTTGCTTGATGCTGATCAAACCCAAGAAGCACTTAAAATTGCAGAAAAAGATGTTGTCGATAATCCGCAAAGTCCGAGCTTGAAAATTCTTCTTGGTGAAGTTTATGAGCGAAGGGGTCTCTCAAACGAAGCACTTGTTATGTACAATGAAGCTCGAAAATTAGAACCACAAAGAGCCCGTTCTTCTATTCATATTGGGGATCTTTATATGAAAGACAAGCGTTATGTGGAGGCTGCTCAAAGCTACATTGATGCCGGAACTCAGGATAATGAGTTTCCTGAGCTTTTTCTCAAGGCTGCACGTGCTTATAAAAAAGCAGGGCAAATCGAAAAAGCAAAAGATATGTATTTTAAAGAGGTTAACGTCAGGCCTGGAGTTATTGAGAGCTTTTTGGAGGCGGCTGAATTCTTTCTTGAAAGTAATATACCCGCTCAAGTTCCTGCAATATTTAAGCTTTTTAGCCAAGATTTTCAAAGTGATCCTAGAGTTCTTACACGTCTGTCTCAGGCTTATGTTGCTATGGGAGACCCTCCCAGTGCCCTTAGAAATGCGAATTTGGCTGTTAAATTAAATCCAAACGAAGCGGAGCCTTATAGGATTATGGGCAATATATATGATTCCCAGGGACAATACCCTTTGGCGAAATTAAATTTTGAGAAATATTTGTATCTTTTGCCTCAGGCAAGCGATGCAGTTGAACTCAAGCAAAAACTCTCTCTTCCCCCATACAGCAGCCGGTAGTAGAGTAGTGCCCTATGATTGATTGGAGAAGAGTTGTTGCGAATCCTGAGTCTTTTCAAAAAGCGCTTTTAGCGCGTGGCTATAGTGATTCTGAAAGCCAAAATATTTGTCAAAAAATCCTTAAGCTTTCTGAAGAAAGAAGTAAGGGGCAGCTTCAATTAAATGCTTTGCAGGCAGAACGCAACAAAGTTTCAGAAAACGTTGGCCAGCTCATGAAACAAGGAAAAAAAGCAGAGGCTGAAGATCTCAAAGTCAGAGCAAAAGAGGTCGGCGATCAAATGAACTTGATTAACTCTGAGTTTGAAAAGATCGACCAATCCTTTAAAGAAACACTTGAAGTGATTGCAAACTGGATTCATGAGTCTGTTCCTGTTGGAAAATCTGCTCATCAAAATAAGGAAGTAAGAGCTTGGGGAGAAAAAAAGAGCTTCAATTTTCAGCCGAAAGCTCATGATGAGTTGGGCGAAGCTTTAGGGCTGCTTGATTTTGAAAGAGCTGCAAAAATAAGTGGAGCGCGTTTTACGTTTATTCGAGGAGCCCTTGCTCAACTTGAGCGAGCTCTTGTGAACTTCATGCTCGATCATCATCGTCGAAAGGGATACGAAGAAATTATTCCGCCTTATATGGTTTCGGCACAAACTTTTTATGGAATTGGGCAGTTTCCAAAATTTAAAGAAGATGTTTTTAAAATTGAAAATGACGATAAGTATTTAATTCCAACTGCGGAAGTTCCTGTAACAAGCCTTTTCGCCGATGAAATGGTGCCCGAAGAAATTCTTCCAAAATATTTCATGGCCTTTTCTCCGTGTTTTCGTTCTGAAGCTGGATCTTATGGAAAAGATACGAAGGGTCTTATACGCCAACATCAGTTTCATAAAGTGGAACTTGTAAAATTGGTTGCTCCTGAAGAAAGTCTGAATGAATTAGAGAAAATAACCGCTGATGCAGAAAGTATTTTGCAAGCTTTAAATATTCCCTACCGAGTGATGCTTTTGTGCTCAGGTGATACAGGAAACAATGCTCAAAAAACATATGACATTGAAGTTTGGCTTCCAGGCTCTCTCTTTGAGGGGTCTCAACGTGGGTGCTACAGAGAAATTTCTTCATGTTCTGATTGCAGCGATTATCAAGCTCGTCGAAGTAAGATTCGTTATAAATCTAAAGAAAAGGGAACTCGCTTTGTTCATACCTTAAATGGATCGGGGCTAGCTGTCGGCCGTACTTTGATTGCAGTTCTTGAAAATTACCAACAAGAAGATGGAAGTATAAAAGTTCCAGAAGTTTTAATTCCTTATATGGGTGGAGTGGACGTTATTCGCAAAAAATAATCCATGACTTTAATTTCTAAAAAAAAATGGAGTCTTGAGCGCGATTGGACTCCCTACATGAAAAGAGCTTTAGAATTGGCTGAAGAGGCTCAGCTAAAAGGCGACGTTCCTGTGGGGGCTGTTCTTGTAAACGTTGACGGAAAAATCGTTGCAGAAGCCTATAACCAAAGAGAAAATTTAAAAGATCCAACAGCTCATGCAGAAGTCTTAGCATTAAGGGCAGCTTCTCAAATAGAAAAAGCCTGGCGGATGAAAGGCTATACTCTTGTGGTCACCCTTGAGCCTTGTGTGATGTGCGCCGGGGCTCTTTCTTTGTCTCGACTTGATCGAGTTGTGTATGGATGTCGGGATTTAAGGGCGGGAGCCATGGGATCTCGTTATACTGTTCATGAAGATGCTTGGCTAAATCATGATATTATAAAAATCGAGGGCGTCCTCGAAGAAGAATGTCGACAAATTCTCCAAAACTTTTTTCGTTCAAAAAGACAATAAAATACTTCACAATATTTTTATTTATTTGTGTTCTTTACGGACATTTTATTGAGAGAAATTGGATTGAAGTCACGCATCACAAATTAAAAGCCCCTCTTAAAAAAACTTTGAAGATTATGCATTTAACAGATCTTCATATAGATGAATTTGGGGTGAGAGAAGAAAAGGTTCTTTCTATAATGGACATTGAAAAACCTGATTTGATTTTGATCAGTGGAGATTCAATTCAAAACACTAAAAGCTATGTTGGGCTTAAGGAATTACTTTTAAAATTAAAAGCTCCTTTGGGAGTTTGGTCTGTTAGAGGCAACTGGGAAAATAGGATTAAAAATTCTAATGAAATAAAGCTTTATCAAGAAACAGGAGCCCAGCTACTAATCAACGAAAACAGACAGCTTATCGATAATGTATGGTTGATAGGTTTAGATATTGGCAATAGAAAGCCTGGCATTAAAGATGCCCAACGGGGTGTTCCTTCAAATACTTTTAAGATTGGTCTTTTTCATGCACCAGCTTTTTTTGAAAAGAACTATAAAAATTTTGATTTAGTATTAGCTGGGCATAGTCACGGTGGGCAGATAAGAATTCCGTTTTTGATTGATTTAGTCTTAGATTTAAAAAAAGGCGTGGGTGTCTTTATTGAGGGATGGTTTCAAAAAGAAAACTCTAAAATGTATGTGAGTCGAGGAGTGGGAACTTCGACATTGCCAATAAGATTCTTGTGTAGACCTGAAGTTGCAATCATTCAACTTGAGCCTCTTTAGTGTTTAGGATTGATCGCGTAAGTCTCTGAGCCTTTTCCATGCTTCAAAAGAGGGAGCTTTTAAGAAAGGATTCCACCAGAGTTCCATTTCAAGTGAGGTACTTTCTTGAAGATCTTCTAGTTGGAGAGCTGAATAAAAATTTGGATCATGAATTTTTGCAAAATTCAGATTTTTTTCGCGGTAGTCATGGCCTACAAAAATTTCAGTATCTATAGGAAGCTCTTTCAAATGTTGAAGGCTCGCGTAATGTTGTTCATGGGTGCCTTCAAAAACTCTTCCACATCCAAGATTGAACAATAAATCACCGACAAAAAGCTGTTTTAATTTTTTGAAATGGTAAGTGTTGAGTGCGCGTGTGTGTCCAGGCATTGTGTAGCAAAATACAGTATTTTCTAAAAGTTGAATTTCTCCCGCTACCTTATCTGTAACAATTTCGGGAGTTTGTTCATTATCGTCAGGTCCTAAGACAGGAATCGAGAATTTTTTTAAAAGTTCAGGGACTCCCGCTATGTGATCTTGATGGTAATGAGTGAGCAAAATTGCAACGGGGGTTAATTTAAGAGAGCGAATTTTTTTTTCATAAAGATTTGAATCAAGAGGGTCTACAAGAAGACATTCGTTTTGTGTGTTTCTAAGGATGTAGCCCCAGTTGTCAGTGCCTTGTTTGAAAATCTCTACGTTCACGCTTTTGTTCCTGCTTCTAGGAACAGTTTAAACTATTTTTTTAATATTTCTTTTAGAACACTTTGAAGAACGTCAGGATTTGCGCCCATTTTTAAAAAACGCCCATTCACATAAATAGAGGGCGTTGAGTCCAACCCTAAGCTTTTGCCCAATTCAATTTCATCCGCAATTTCTTGTTTGACTACATTTGAATCAAGGCACTTCTCAAAATCATCTTTTGAAATTCCAGTGGAAAGAACTTTTTCTTGGACACTTTTTTTGTCAAAAAATTCTTGGTTTTCAAAAAGGTAATCTTGAATTTGTTTAAATCCATCGAAACCTTTTTTTTGAAATACACATCGAGCAGCATAAGCTGCTAAGCAAGCTTTGTGATGCATTCCTGCACTATTACAAGCCGGATCAAGGGGATAGTTTTTATAGATGATTCGAACTTCCTCCCCAAAACCCTTCGCAACAACGGGTAAATGTTTGTGGTTTTCAGCACAGTGAGGGCACTCAAAGTCACTAAATTCAACAATAGTAACTTTTGCTTTAGGATTTCCTTCAATGGGACTCTTTTGAGGAGAAATTTCATATGAATTCCCACTTTCATATTCGTTCATGACTTGTTTTAAGAATTCAGGTGCGATTCCTTCTCCTGAGTTAAGAGAGAGAGCGTTTCGTGCTGCTGATTCTGACAGTGGTTGGAAAAGATATTGAGCAAGTATCATCAAAAAAGACAGAATAAGGAAAGAAGGGCTAAAGCTTTCTTTTTTTATTATTGAAGAGGTATCTTTACATATTTTACGGGTTGAATAAAAAAGGGAGAAGCAAAGAGCATAAACAATTCCACAGACTAAACAAAAGGCTCCAATCACGGTGAGGCTTAAAGTCGCTAATGCGATTGAACTCAAAATGCCCACGTAGGATGAAATCATTATAAGTTTTCGCGTAAGGTCGCCCATAAATCCTTGATTTACGGATCGAAGGCTTCGAAGTGCCAATATTGTGACAATCGTAAAAAAAATCATTCCCAATAGAGACACTGAAAAGCCCCTTAGTGAAGAAAAAGACGAAAGAGCGATGCTATCGCAATTTACTTTAGAGTTGATGTTGCAAAAAGCCTGACCTAAATCAACGCCTGCTTGAACCTTTGCACGATGCCAAAGTGTATAAAGAGAAACAATCCAGCCGACTATTCCCGTAAGTAAAAAGTTTTTGATATTCGAAATAAGGCGACGGTTTTCGGCCATAAAAAAAATTTAGCCCATGAAGACTAAAAAAGTCTAATCCTTGATGTGTAAAACGTAGGCGCTAATTGTTAGACTAAGATTATGAAAGCTCAAGAAGTTTGGGTCATTTATGGTGGAGAGTCCTCGGAGCGAGAAGTGAGTCTTAAAACCGGAGCGAATCTCCTTGCAGCCCTTCTCTCAAAAGGATTTCAAGCAAAAGGCGTTGAAATTAAGTCGCAAAAGGATCTTTTAGGTCTTTTTCAATCGCACAAACCTGATTTGGTTGTTTTGGGTCTTCATGGAACCTTTGGAGAAGATGGAAGAGTCCAGGGTTTTTTAGAAACCATAGGCGTCCCGCATGTAGGAAGCGGAGTTCTTTCAAGCGCTTTGTGTTTTAACAAGGCCGTCACGCAAAGTTTACTCAAGCAAAATGGAAGTCCCGTTGCGCCCTTTATTATTTGCGAAAGAATAAAATTCTCTTTTGATCAACTCATTAAAGAAAACCCTAAAATTTTAAATAAAAAAAGTTTTATCAAAGCCGCTTGTCAGGGAAGTACGATCGGGGTTTATCGCTATGATCCAAAAGAATTTCCTGAAAATGAAAGAAAATCAGTATTCAGAGATTTGTGTGAAAAAGCTTTTCAATTTGATGATGAATTAATTATTGAAGAGTGGATTGAGGGTCGAGAGTTAACTTGTGCTGTGGTCATGGAAGAGGCTTATCCGCTTGTTGAAATACGGCCGAATTCAAAGTTCTATGATTATACAAGCAAATATACAGCGGGGCAGACGGAGTATCTTTGTCCAGCCCCTCTTGAATTAGAGCTTTCTCAAAAAATCCAAGCAGCATGCTTAAAAGCATTTAAAGTTTTACGTTGCCAGGATTATGCGCGCATAGATGTGATGCTTCGAGATTCGGGTGAATTTTTTATTCTTGAAGCAAACACTTTGCCTGGAATGACTTCAACGTCTCTTGTTCCTAAAGCTGCAAAGGCAAAGGGGCTTAGTTTTGAAGATTTTGTAGAGTTTTTGGTTACTCAATCAATTGCCAAACAAAAAGGATTAAAAAAATAAGTGAAAAAAAAACCAGCACGAATTCTGACTTGGGTTTTCATTGTAACTTTTGGAGTCGTTTGTTTTTTAAGATCCTCTTTTTTTAAAATTCAAAACATCGAGATTGTTTCAAAAAATGTAGCAACTCAGGATTTGATTCAAGCTCAGATAAAAGAAGTTGTAGGTGAAAACCTCTGGGAAGTTGATTTAGAAAAAATATCTGAAAAGCTTCTGAGTAAAAATAAAATTTTAAAAACTCTGCATTTTCAAAAAAATTGGCCTCATAAGCTTCGTCTTGAGCTTGAAGAAAGAGACGGAGTGGCTCTTATCTTTATTGGACAACAACTTTGGCAGGTGGATAAAGAAGGAATTGCTTTCTCAAGGAGCCCTCGATCTCTCCCCTGTTTTTGGCCTATTCCTTTGGATAAGGATATTTATCTTTCAGTTCTTGATTGGCTCAATCAGGAGCGTCCAGAAGAAGTCAATGGATTGACATGGGATAAGGAGTTGGGACTTGTCGTGATTGTTGAGCAAGCAAACTTAAAAAATGCGAAGATTGTTTTGGGATCTCAGAACTTTTTTGAGAATTGGAAAAAAGCAAAACAGTCTTTAGAGTTTTTGAGTTCACGCAGAATTCGTGCGAAAAAAATTGACGCAACATACAATAAACGAGCAGTCGTCAGTTTATAGA
>JBAXJW010000038.1:0-10128 GCA_037137635.1 bacterium
CTTTAAGATTGAATCAAATTCTTTTTTGTTTTCATCTATAAGTGCGCCTACGATTGTGGGTGTTAGCTTAGTATTGTGTTTATGGAATGCGTCTGTACGGCCCTTGAGTTCAAGTATCGAATGATGTGAAGACTCGGAGGCTGCTTTAATCACTTGTACCCATTCTTCCGCCGTCATTGCTGAGGCTTTGTTTAAAAAACTAAAAAAGATAATAGATGTGATCGATAGAGAGAGCGCTTTATTTGAATGTTTCATAGATATTTTGGGGGAATAAAAGAGTACATTAATTACGCACCGAGTCAACGTTGTTTTGGAGTATTGCGGGGTTTTTGATGAGAATGTGTTTTGTTTGCCCATGAGCCTTAAAATCCCTTTACGGCAGATTCCTGACGTCTCTTGCTCGTGTTTAGCGTTGAAATAAGAGGATGCAAAAAATTTTTATGGCACTCGCTTTGGGATCAATGCTTGCGCACGCTGCTCAAGATAAAAAATATATTTTAACGAATACGCAATTGTTAGATGCCGCAAAGGTTCCTGCCTTGATGAGTGATTCAAAAACAGGAATGGCTGTGGCTCGTATTAGTACACTTCAAGAATCGATGTTGATTCGTAAAAGCCACGAGCGCGGTCGATGCGCAGGATTTGAGTTATTGCCTGTCGAGAACTTTGGTCAAAAAGATTTTCAAAAAATTCTTCAAGATGTTGCTGCTCGAAAAGTTTTAGATCAAAAAGCGCAAAAATCTTTGAAAAGAATTTCTAAAAAAGATTCCGTTGTTGCAGCCATCAATCAAGTAAGTGCTGCAGAAATTCAAAATTGGGTGAAGTGGCTTTCTTCTTTTCCCACTCGTTACCACAAGGGTGCAACCCCCAATAAACACGTTGAAGCATTGAAAGTAAAAATCGATGAGATGCTCGTGAAGTATCCGCAAGTCAAAGCAGAAACATCGTTAATTGCGCATCAAAGCACTCCTCAAAAAACTTTACGTCTTCATATTGAGGGAAATAAATTCCCCGATGAAATTGTTGTAGCAGGTGCTCACTTGGATTCGATCAATGCGGGATTTTTTGGTCCTACAGGAAAACTAGCTCCAGGCGCTGATGATGATGCCTCAGGATCAGCTTCTTTGCTTGAAGCATTGAGGCATCTTTTGGCTCAAGCTCCTTTTGAGCGAAGTGTGGAATTCTTTTGGTACGCAGGTGAAGAGGCTGGGCTTTTGGGGTCTGCAGAAGTGGCTGCTTCTTATAAAAATCAAAGTAAAAAAGTCGTGGGCGTACTTCAGCTAGACATGACTCTTTATCCAGGAAATGGTGATGGAAAAATTGTGTCTATGACTGATTTTACCTCACCTGAAATGAGAAATTTGTTAGAAGAAATCAATCGCTTGTATCTCAATATTGAAATCATCAATGATGAGTGTGGATATGGTTGCAGTGATCACGCTTCTTGGTATCGAAATGGTTTTCCTGCAATTATTCCAAGTGAAGCTACTTTTAATCAGATGAATCATAATATTCACACAGAGACGGATGTGATTGATTCAAAATCAAGCTTTGAGCATGCGGCAATTTTTAGCAAAATTGCAGTGGCGTTTGTGTCGCATTTAGCAAATCTTTAAGGCCGACTATAAAAATAAGGCGCCCCTTTGATAAAGAACGAACGCGTTCTATAACAAAAGGGTGCCCCTCAAGATTAAGAATATTTTTCAAAAATGTGCTCTTTTTTTTGAGCGCTCATATGCATGGTTTTGGGCACTTGTTGTATTGATCTCTTATTTGTGGGGACTTGGTGGAATACAAATCCCAAAGATTGGCGATGAAGTTCTTTATCTTCAGATTGCACGAGTTACCTCTGAGAGTGGATCATGGTTGCCGCTTCGCTATGAGGGTGGAATCTTAAGTACCAAGCCGCCGCTTCTTTATTGGCTTGGAATGTTTTTTAGCAACAAAGCGCAGAACTACAATTTGTGGGTCATGCGACTCCCCATTGTTTTTGTCACGCTTTTAGGGGCTGTACTTGTTTACCTACTGTCGCTCAAGATAGTTGCTCATAAAAGCAGTCATAAAAAAAATGCACTTTGGGCAGCGGGAGCCTACTTGGCTTTTTTGTCTACTTATCAACATGGACGACCTTTTTTGGTGAATTCATTTGAAGTTCTTTTTCTCCTGACTCCTTTAGTCTTTTATTTTTATAAGCCTTTCTTGAATAAAAGTTTTTGGTTTGTTTGTGTTTTGTGTTGGGGAGCTGTGGCTTGGGTTAAAAGTTTTGCTCTTATAGGAGTAGGGGCTTTTTCCATGGGTGCAGCTGTCTGGGTTTTAGATTCTCAATTGAGAGAGTCTAGGCAAAAGTTATGGAATGCTTTGTTGTTTTTTTCTTCAGCCATTTTTGTTGCTCTTGCAATCTTTTCTCTTTGGTTTGTTTTTGATCCCGATCCCAAGCTTTTATTTGATCAATTTGTAATTGGTGAAAATGCCGTAAAATTTAAAGGCTATCAGAATTATCTGAGTGGTTTATTCGTGGGTGTTTATCCGCTTTATCGAATATGGCTGGGGCCTTTTGCAAATGCAGGGTTACTCGCTTTTTTACTCATTGGGCTTTTTGTTAATTTTTTTAATGATTCTTTTAAAAAACACTTTCCTAAATTTAAAAAATTAAAAATTGATCATTTAAATCAATCACAAAAAAAAGTTTTGGCTTTACTTGCGTATGTGGGAGCCTTTTTGATTTTTTATTCACTCCCAACACAAAGACAAGAGAATTACCTTTTGCCCGCCATGGCAGTCCTTGCGGTTCTTTTGTCAGAATATAGAGCACAAGTCCCAAGATTTTTTTGGAAAATCACACTCTGTATAACAGGATTTGTTTTTATTGGTTTAAGCCTCACACCCTTTTTGTTTTCTTTCTGGGCGCAGTGGTCTGTTGTGGCTTGTCTCTTATGGGGCTTAAGCGTTTTTACATTTTTATTGATTTTCAAAACCAAAAAACAGAGAGAGCTTTATCCTCTTTTTGTTTTTCTTTGCTACATTCAACTTTCAAATTTCTCCATTCCCTTTAATCAAAGTTTTCAATTTGCCACATCTCATTCGGGCATGAAGCTATGGGTTCCCACTCATAAGCTCGCTCAAGAGGAGCGCTTTCGTTTTGTGGCCCCCGATTCAAAACCTTTGGGCTATGAGAGTTCTGAAAAGCTTTCACAGCTTTGCCAGAGTCTCCCCTCAGGCTCATATCTTGTCTTAGAAGAGGGTATGGAAAGTTTTTGTCCGCGGAAAAATACTTTGCTTGAAGTGCTGCCAGAGTTGAGATCTCGGCAGAGCTTTTCTGAAATGCTTCAAATTCTTTTAGGCAAAACGCAATATTTAATGAGAACATTAAAGTTATTGAGGTTGAAATGAAAAAAATCCTTTTTGTTTTTTGTCCGATTTTGGCTTTCTCCGCAGAACTTCATCAAGTTGTTCAAAGTGCTTATCGTCATGCGTGGGAACTTGAAAATGCTCAGTATTTAAAGTTAAACGCTGATGCTGATTACTCGTCCAAGAAATATTCTTTTTTACCAAGCTTAAATCTTTCGGCAAATCACGGGTTTCAGGGAGGCACTCCAAGTGTTGGAAGCGATAAAACTTCTGACTATACACTTGAAGCAAAAGCCAATTTATTGAGCCTGACCCAATTAGATGACTTATCTGTTTCTCGGGTCGCAAAAGAACTTCAAGATAAGCGTTTTGATGAGCAAAAAAATCAATTTTGTTTTGAAGCTCTCAACTTTTATCTCAACTATCTTTTAGAAAAAAAACGAAACCATAATTTAAACAATATTGAAAATCTTTTGGAAGATCAGTTTGAAGTGACTTCCGGTGAGTACAAACAAGGAATTAAGCCTCGTAAAGATTATCTCAGGCTTCGTGCTGAGTTAAAGGGAGTTCAGTTAGATCAAACTCAACAATTGATCGTATTGAAAAACGCCGAAGATCTTTTACGAAATAAAATTAAGGATGATTTTTCACGATTTTCTTATGAGCCGAGTGTTCTCACAATTCCTGAAGTTTATAAAAACGATGAGGATGTAAAGCTTTCTCTAAAAGAAGAGACGTTGAATAAAGAGCTAGATCTGTTATCGACGAAAAGAAAAAGATTAAACCATACAGTTTGGCCTCAGCTGAGCTTGGGAGCTCAGTATAAAGTATCGGATTCTGATTTTTGGAAGAGGGCATACTATGATCCTCGTTCCAATCAATATTGGGCGATCACTCTTGGGCTCACTTATACATTGTGGGACTGGGGCACTGAAAGACGCTCTCGAGAAAGTAATGTTCGAATCACACGCATTAGGGAAAACGAAGTTTTCCAAGAAATTCGAACGGCTCAGATGAATTATGACTTAAGCAATGAAAAAATCAGAGTCGCTCGAAAAGTTTATGCTCAAAGAGCCCAGGTTCTGAGTGATGAGCGCGAATCTTACAACATCATCAGTCGCGATTATCGTGAGGGGAAGATCACCTTCCTGGATTACGTTTCTTCTCTTAGGTCGTTTACAAGTGCTGAATTGAGCGTGTTTCAGGCTTTGGTTGATCTCAATAAAGCTTATTACGAAAGCCTCCTCCAAAAGGGGCAGCTCGTTTCGTATTTTCAGCTTTAGTGAAAGACTTTTAAAGGTTTTTGTTGCCTAAAAAGAGACCTCCCTGCCTTACGGGAATGTTGCAACATGTTATAGTCCATGTGCCATGCGTCTTAAGCTTTTAAACAGTTTCATTTTCGCAGTTCTTCTTACATTTCTTACATCTTGCAGCCAAAAGCGCAGCGAGCAGTTTGCTCAGGGGCAAGGTCAAGATTTACACTCAGTTTCTGAGTTTCATGATCAATGGTTTAAGCTCAAAACTAAAGAAGCTATTGGGTCTTCTCCCACTACTGCCGCGCTTAGTTCTGATGTGAGCGCGCCTCTTTATAATTTTTATAATTTTCCGATGGTGGCCTATGAGACAGATGCAAAATTATTGGGCGACATCGCTTTTCGCGGAAAACCACAAACTGAATATTCCTTACTTTCTCGATTGGAAGATAATTTCTTAAAAATTTATAAAGTCGCTTCCAAGGATTTAATTCCTACAGACGAGCATGCGTATGCCGAAGCTCTTGAGTCTCTTCCTGAAGGAACGATTGCAGTTCCTCTTGTGGCTTATCCCGTAAAAGGATATTTCCAGGTTGAAAACGTTAAGAATTCTTATAACGAAAAAAGCAATATCCTTGTCGAAATGCCTCGCTCTGGATTTCAGAGTACCGGATTTGTAAAAGTAGATTTTTTATCTCGTCAGATTTTTAGAGCTGAAGATTATAAAGATATTTTTCCTGCAAATTTTTTCAAAGGAAAATGGTTTTATGTCAATTCTGTCGTCAAAACTAAAGATGTTTCCGAGGACATGAGTTTGCATGATGGAGAGCGCTTGCTTGCAACAAGAATTGAATTCTTTAGCGATCAAGAAAAGTTGCTTTCTGCAAAGAGTACAGAAGTTCCTCACTCTTTGAAGGGAAATGCTTTCAACCTTGAGACCGTTGTGCGAATTCCTTCGCGCTGGTTGGATCCAGAGGTCGAAGCCATGGGGCGCTTTCATGGAATGCGTGCTTCTCAGCGCAATAAGCTTTTGTGGAAAGACAAGCCCTATGTGGCGCTTGATTTGGCCGAACTGACTTCCATTGATGAAGTCGAAAAAGAATTGGGAACTCGTAAGTTTTTAAGTGACATCACAGTTCAGGATGATTTTTTGGGTGTGACCCTTTCTTATCCTGAATCTGGACGAAAAGTGACTCACGCTTTTATGAGGGTTGAGAATCGATTGCCCTATAAGCCCAGAAGTTTATCAAAAGAAGATTCCTATCATTTTGGATATTTCCCAGCGGGTTTAAGTCCTGAGCAATTTCAGATGCGATGGAGAGATCGAGACAATGAACGTCATCATCTAATGTCGCGTTTTAATCCCGATAAAAAGCAGCTGAAAGTTTATTTTCCCGTGGGCACTCCAGATCGCTTTAAGGATTGGGGTCGTCAGATTGTAAAAAGCTGGAGCGATGGATTTGAGGCAATTGGAAAAGCGAATTGGTTAGTGCTTGATGAAAGTAAAGAAGTTCAGTTGGGCGATCCTCGCTACGATATCGTTTTGAATTTTATATGGAGCGAAAGCGACAATAAAACCCCAGGCCTTTTGGGTTATGGGCCTGGCTTTACGGATAACGTGACGGGCGAAACTTTAGGCGGAACGGCCAATATCTTTGCCTCGCAAATGTTTCACTCACTTGTGGGCGACATTCGCGCGTATATCATTCGTAAAACAAAGGTTGAGGTTGAAGCGAATGCTGCTCAGTGGACGGACCCTGTACTAAGGGTTGTGTCTGCAGCGGAAGGATCTCGCAAAGATTTCTTTGCTTCTTTAAATGATTCTGTAGGAAATTCAGAAAACAGTGCTCTTCATGGCTTTGCTTTTGAAAACGTGGGTCGTAATCGTTTGGGCTTTGATGTGAGCCAGATGAAAGATCTTTCTAAGGCGCAGTTTTATCCGGATGTCGTTACTCAGTTTTTACCTGCAAGAAAATTAGCTGACAGAAAAAAAACAAAGGATCAAGGCTCTCTTCAGCTTACGTGTGAGGCGGCCACTGCAAGTTCTGCCACTGTTCAAGACATTGAGAAACTTTGTCCGGAGATAGTTGAATACACTCTCAAATTAAGAGAGGGTGCAAGCCCTCGTGAAGATGAAGCGGATTTTGTAAAAGCTTGTGCAAATCGCTTGCTTCCTGCAAATATCGTTGCCGTTGGAGTTCACGAAGTAGGACACGTTTTGGGTCTTATGCACAACTTTAAGGCAAGTTCTGATAAAGCTAATTTTTATACCAAAGAAGAAACGGGGACGCGTGAACAAGTGGAGTCTTCTTCTGTGATGGATTATTTGGCAAGTGGCGAAACGGGATTATTGCGTGTTGGAAAATACGACATTGCGGCCCTTCGTTTTGGATACATGAATCAGGTTGAAAACTCTTCGGGTGCGATTCAAACTTTAAAGCCTGGATCTTCTATCTCGGAAAGTGTTCCTGATTTTAAAAAGTTTAGTTACTGCAACGAATATGACGTTCATTTTGGAAATGATCCTCTTTGTGATCGTTTTGATAAGGGAACATCTGTCAAAGAAATTGTCGATCACATCGTGTCGAATTACTTTTTGAATTTAAGTCTGAGTCAGCGTCGTTATGATCGCAGCCGTTTTGTTCCTCAATCCTCTTTTGCTTATCGTTTGATGAGTGTTGAAAAACTTTTGGGAATTTATGGTGAGTATCGATATGTTCTTTCAAAAGAAGTTTTAAAGAGAAGCCCGTACTTTCAAGGAATAACGCCTGAAAATTATTTTGATAAATTTATAAAACCTTTGAGCGAAGCTATTGATTCTGAAAAGCAAAGATCAAACGGATATTCACGAATTGAGGATTTGCGTCAGGCAGCTCTTACGATCGAATCTTTCTTCTATGAGCTTTCTTTTTTGCCTGATCATTATTGCAAAATTACCAGTTCAAATAAAAACGTTCCGCTCGAGCTTGTTCCTTTTTCGCAGCTTCGCGAAGAGATCAGCGCTGAATTGGGTGTGAAGGTAGAAAATTGTCGATCCGAAGCGGTTGAAAGATATTTGTCTGCAAGCAATCGACAAGTCGCTAGCGGTCCTCAGGGCGAGTTTGGTTTTGATGTTAAAAGTTATCGTCTTCATACGAATGATGAGTTGAGACCTGATCTAGAAGCGCTCTATGATGTGGCTGGAACGGAATTGGATCGGCAAATTGGCTTTATTGCGATGTCTGCTAGGGCCACGTCTTCTCTCAAGTCGCTCCAAAAAAGATTTTTTCCTGTCGTGCTCGACGATCCAATGGTTCGTAAAAATTTACAACTGAAGCTCTGGAGTCGAGTCATTCTGGGATTGAATTCCGATGGCCTTCCTCCAAATCTTGCAGATTTTGAAGGGAAAACACCTTCTTCAGTTGCCAATGCGAATGCAAAACTGATGAAGGCATTTGGAAAAGCGGCGGTAAAATCAAATCAAAAGAAAAATCCCCTTGAGGCGGATGCTCCAGATAACGATATTTTGAAACTCGTGCAGGGTTATGAGAAAAGTCGCAAAGTTTTATACAAAGAATTTGATAATGAATCCTTGATTCTCAATACCGCGATGGCTTCTTTGTTGCGTGGATATATGGTTCCAGGCTCAACTCAAGAAACTTTAAATCGTGTCACCGAAACTCGCGTGTTTCATACCAAGGATCAAGAAACCATTCAGTCGATTCAAAAGAATCAAGATATGGTAAGTGTTCCTTTTCAGGCTTTTGGAACATTGGCTTATTCGAGTTTTACGGAAAATCCATTTGGAGCCGCTTTGCTTTATTCCTATAAAAAAGCACTCCAACAGCAACAGCTTTCTCAAATGAATCCGACTGATTTAAGAAAGGCTCTTTTTGAACCTATTCAGGAATCTGCTAACGGAAAAATGAATGTTCTAGGTGTTTTAGATTACATCAATGGAATTAATAAAATGCTTTCAACGACAAGGCGCTTTATAACACCTGAATTGAATCAAGAGCTGATGGCTTTCATGGAAGAGGTTGCTTCAAAAGTGGAGCCTCTTCAAAAATCAATCAACGAATTAGAGAAAGCAGAGAAGAAGAGCGCTCTTGGTGAAACAAGCGAGGAGAAGCTTTTAAGTGTGTCTCTCGAAGAAAATGAAGACAAGTTGGGAGATCAAGAAAAGGCTGTCGTGAAAGCTGGCCGCGATCTCTTAAATCTTGCACAGAAGTTTCCTTCTTTAGAGCCAAAGTTTAAAACTTATTTTGCAAACTTTGATCGTTTTTTGGGTGCTTCTGATCACTTTAGGGGCGAGATGAATAAGCAAGTTGATTTGATGATGAACTTAGTGATTGGTCCTTCGGGAATTGATTAAAGTTCATGAAAAGATTTTTTCTAGGATTTCTTTTTTTGCTTTCATTTATTTTGAAAGCAGAAGAAAAAGGACTTCATTTTAAGGCAACTCTTGAGGCTTCACGCAATCGTCAAGCTTTGAATGATCCCGCTCAGAATGCGTATTTTTTTTTAAAGCTTTTTCCTCAGTATGTATTAGAAAACAAGTGGAGCTTGGGAGTTAATCAAGGGGCAAGGCAAAGAATAAAACCTGTTCGTATTTGGAATTGGGCAGATACAGCCTTTTTTGGATTGTCCCCTGTTTATGATTTAGGAGAAGGCTTTTCTTTTCGTTCTATGCTTTCTGTGCTTTATCCAACAAGCGAATTTTCTCGTCGGGATTTACAAATGAAGTCGGGGCTGGGATCGACTAATTATTTTACTTGGAAGCTTTCTGGTGGGCGCGAGTGGTCTTTGCAATCTCTTGAATATATTTTGAAAATAAATAAAAAGTTTTATTCCTATCAAACAGATATTTCAGGTGAAAGTGTAACTGACTGGACATTTTTTCATGCTCTCGAATTAAATTGTATGACTTTTGAGAAGTTGGGATGGAGCTTTGCTCTTTCGGCAGACTCAGAGTTGAAGAGTTCTGGCAGAATTCAAAACTCTTATGAGCTTTCAACAACTGTCTCTTACGAGATTTCACCTCGATCTGCTTTGTATCTAACACTTTCAGACTCTGGGTATTCGGATGGAACTCAAGAACGTTTTGGTCGCTTGGGTAAATTTGCTTCCCGCGATACCGAGGTCACGCTAGGAACTCTTTTTGTTTATTAGGAGGCTTGTGAAAAAATGAAGACAATTTTTTTATTAATTTTATCACTTCAATTTGTAGTCTCTCAGGAGCTTCCTCTTTCGGTACAGAAAAGAAATCAAAGTGCGTTCTATTTTTACACTTATGATTTAGGGGATTCTTTTCCTTGTTTCTTAGAGTTAGCTTTGCCTTTTTCTTCTGACGTCAAAGAATGGATCCATCCTGCAACATTACTTTGTTCCAAAGAAGGCATTCTTCGGGAAGTAAAGCTGGGTCATTTGGAATATCGAAGATCTTACCAGGGTGGTAAATTAATTTTACGAGGTGAGGCGGCTGCTTTTCTTCGAGATTTATTAAGGGATCTTGCTGATCCAAATGATATTCAAAGTGTTGTTTCAA
>JBAXJW010000039.1:0-9964 GCA_037137635.1 bacterium
GAGCTGCAAGTGACATGTCTGATACGGGATGCAAGAAGAACGGCATTGAGTATCGTGTTGTCTTTGCCAATTCAGCAGGAGGGTTCACGACTCTATGAGTGGTGCTCTTAAGTCTGTAGTTCGTCAGACGTTGTAGCATGTCGCCTACGTTCACCACAATTTCATCTTCTTTTGTTTGAATAGGGAGCCATTCACCATTCATTTTCTTGACCTGAAGACCGGGGTTTGAAGCTCCAATCAAAAGAGTGATGAGGTTGATATCTTCGTGCTCAGCAGAGCGCACAGCTCCAGGCTTCTCATCTCCGCGAAGAGGAGGGTAGTGAATTGCGCGTAACTTGGAATTTCCATAGCGGACTTTCTCGGTGAAGTAATTTTCGTCTTGCTCAAGAATCACGGCAATGGCCCTCAGAAGATCCATCCCAAGACTGTTAAGCTTTGAAAACAATTCATTAAGAGTTTGATCGAAATCATGAATTTCTGGAACCGATACGTTCTCACAATACACACTTTTCATAGGATGGTTTGCGGGAACAGTGGGGCCGTATTGAAAAAATTCTTTCAAATCACCCACAGGGTTGTCTTTAGAGTGCTCCACTCCAAAAGAAGTGTAGCCGCGCTCTCCGCCCGTGCCATTTCGATTGAAGGTTTTTTTCTTATCAACAGGAAACTTAAAAAACTCATCTACTTTGCGATAAGCACTTTGTTGAAGGTCATGCGAAACATTGTGGCCCTTGATGATGACAAAGCCAATTTCTGTGAAGGACTTTTTGAGATCCCTCACGAACCCTTTTTGTTCTATAGAATCTGGACCTGTCCAATCTGTGATATCAAGTGTTAAAATTTCGCTCATATAAAGAACCCCCTTTTAAAAGGGTTTAGCTGCTATAGGGATTAAAGCCAAGAGTGTCTTGTCAAAAAATTAACTTTATCAGATTGTGAAAATGACGAAAAACCACTTATGGTATCTATCTTTGGTTTTTCAAACATTAAAAAAAACATATTTGATTGTCTGGGTATTTTTAAAAGAAATTTAACATTTTATTCGCACAAGCTGTACAGGGTTCTTTTTTTTGATAATTGTCCAAATTGGCAATATTTGTTTCAGCGTTCTGTCTACCGGATGAAAGAATGGCAGAACAGAAAAAATCTTTTTAAAATTACTTTAAGTGATAAAAAAATTGTTAAATCTATCTTAAATGAAGGTGTTTTTGTTAGCTCTTTAAACGAACTTGGATTTGACAATACAGAAAAATTCAAAGAATTAGCAAATAAGTTATTTGATGAAACTGCTGTTTTTTTTAAAGATCCTCCAACTCATCTGGGTGGCTGGTTTGAAGCTGAAAAGTTTACTTTAAGGCCCCCAATTGAATATATTTTGGAAAAATATCCAGACATTTTTCAGTTTGCTTTGAATCCTAGGCTTTTGTCGATTGCGCAGCACTATATTGGTGCACCGTCTGCTCTCATAGATATAGATTTTAAAATAGATATTCCTGGTGGAAATGATACTGGAAGCAAGGTTTGGCACTATGACAAGATGGATTATAAAATATTAAAGATATTTGTTTATTTTTCGGAAGTTACAAGTTCTTCTCCAGCTTTTGAGTATATACCAGCGAAAAAATGTTGGAATATCAAACTCGATTACTTTAAAGAGTCCACAGTTTATGGGCTTACAGATAAGCAAAACATTGTTAGAGTTGAGGCACCGTCTGAAAGTGTATTGTTTATAGGAGTTGATAGAATACTCCACCATCTTTCAATCCCGACTCACAATGAGAATAAGTCCACAAGAAAGGCGGTTGTCTGTCATTATGTTTCAACCGAAATTCCAGATCAATGTAGATATTGCAGAAACGGTGCAGCCGGGAGGTGGGGTACTGAAAAAGCTAAGAAGCTTTTAAAGAGTTTTAAAGACACTCTCCCAGAACAAACGCGCAAGTACCTTTATATCCATGATTCTTAAACTTGTTTGTTAAGCCAAGCGTTCCACTGACGGCCGTTACGCTTTTTCCACTTTCCTTCGTGGTAAGCGGCACTTGCCAATAAAGGGAACACGAGAGTTGCTTCAGCATAAACCATTTGCTCAAACACTGTGTCGACCTTGCCCCATGAGCAAGCTTCTTTGAGCGTAGAGCCTGAAAGAGCTCCGTCGCGTTCATCGGCAACAGTGATTTGGATAGCGTACTTGTGCATAGCTGCATCCACACCGAGGAGTTCTGCAGAAACAACGGTGTCTTGAACAAAGTTCTTAGGAACGCCACCGCCCAACATCAAGAGTCCTGAGTCGCCACTTTCGATTTTGATTTTGGTGAGTTCTAAGAAATCGCGAGCAGAGTCGATCGCAACTTGCTTGTCGCGAGGACGGCCATTTTGGTGCATCACAAAACCAAATCCAGCTGAACAATCGCTGAATGCTGGGCAAAAGATGGGAATGTTTTTTCGGTGGCATGTTCCAATGATGGAATCATTGCCGAGGTTTTTTCGCTCAAGATATGCGCCCATTTCGTTGATGATTTCACGCGAGCTATAAGCGCCTGGCTTCATTTCATTGATAATATTGCCAATGGTGTCGTCACAAATACGAAGTTCGTCTTCGTCAATGTATGTGTCGTAGATACGATCGATCGCCAAAGCGCGGAGCTTTTGGTCGTCGACAAATTGAGTTCCTTGATAGTGTTTGAATCCAAGAGCCTCGAAGAAATCTTGGTCAACAATGTTTGCGCCTGTTGAGCAGATGGCATCCACCATGTTGTTTTCGAGAAGAGCGGTGACGACCTTTTTTTGTCCCGCAGAAATCAAAGAACCCGCAAGAGTTAAGATCACGCTACAGTTGCTGTCTTCGAGCATACGGTTATAAATATCAACCGCGCGAGCCAAGTTACGAGCTTGGAATGCTGTTTGAGCCATAGAGTTGATGATCGGACGAGCATCAAAAGATGTTGGATCAATGTGAGCAACAGTGCTTTTTAGGAACTCTTGTTTTTCGGGTGACTTTTGACTCTTAGACATGAGCTTTTCATAGCATAGCCTTTTTCGAGAAGCGAGTTATGATTCTCAGGCTAAGTCTACTTTTTAGCCTTTTTTTTTGGTGCTGGGAGTTGAGGTTGCTTTGGAGCTTTGGGGGCTGATTCTATTTGAGACATGATATCAAGTTTGTCTTGAGAAAGCTCAAGTTTTGAAAAGTAATAAGGATCTTTTGAATCAAGATGAAACTTGAGGCTGTTAATGTTGTATTTGTGATCTAATTTTACATTATTTATAAAAGCACAAATATTATTGATATCTTTTTCACTAATGGTTACAGGCTTAGCAACTCCAATCAGAGACATTTCAAGTGCTTCTTTATCTAAGTCGGGATTATATGCAATATATTTTTTGGAACTTCTTGAGGGATAAGTCAGCAAATAGTCTTCAGATGCGTAGTTAGAGAGTTCGCTATCTGTTCTGTCTTCTTTAGGTTTTAGAATTGAATGGGTAATGGCAACACCTTCGGGGTATTGAGTTGTATTTTTTGCTCTAAAGGTGCCTGGCTTTTGAGCATTTAAACTTTGATAGCTTAAATTAATTTTTTTTGTTTCCTTATTGATTTGGCAGTTAAGGTCGTTGATTCCCATGAAGTTGTTATTTTTAAAATAAGAATTGCTTTTAACAACTTGAAAGAGTTTTTGGAATGAATTTTCAGTACTAGAATCCATTTGAGGGGCAGGTTTTTCATCGTTTTTTACAAAACTTTTAATCTCAAAAGGAGCCTGAAAATGAACCTCTTGAAGGTTTGTTGATTGAGAAGTCGTTCCATTCGTATGAGTTTCAGGTGGCAGAGCGTTTTTCGCAAATGTTTGAAAGCCTAATAAAAAGGTTGGGAAAATAATTAATTTTTTCATATTTAATCCTATTTCTTTTTTGTAGAGGCTGTTGTTCGAGGGGCTTCTGTTGAAAATTCAATACTTTTAAAGGTTTCGTTTGGGTTGCTTGGATATTCTACCTTGAGATCAAAGAGACCTCCGCTATTTGCTTCGTCTTGTGCCTCGCTAGGAGAAAGTGCTTTGATTTGTTCGATCCCGTCGCAGATGAGGTGAATATTTTGTGTGCTCAGCTTGTATTTGTTTTTTTTGTCGGAATTTCTTTCGTATACGCGATCCGAAACTGTGACGAGATCATTTATTTTGGGGCTGAAAAATTGAAGCTCAAGAGTTGGTTTTTCTAGGTTGTTGTCTACGGATACGCAAGTGAGACTTGGGATTGAAGTTTCTTTGATTAAACGAAAAAAGTTTTGAAATGCTAATTCGACTTTATATTCTATGGAGATTTTACTTTTTTCATTTTGACTAGATCTGTAAAAACCAGCCCTTTGAGGAGCTAGTAAAGTTGCAGGCAGCGTAACTTTACTTTTTGATTTTTTGCTGACTACTGATTTGCTCTCGTCGGAGCCACCTTCGTCTTTGCCTGCAAACAAAAAGGAAGATCCTAAAAGAATGCTGAGAAGAAAAAGTGTTGTGGTTTTTTTACTTGATAGAGACATCTTTGTGGCTTTCCTCTCAAATATGTTAACTGAAAAAAAGAATTTTTATGGATTTTTCTCGGTTTTTTTTGATGATTTTTGAATCGATGCAATGAGAGTATCGAGTTTTTCTTCGGCTTCTTGAACACTCATTCGTTTTTCGGGATTTCGCTCTCTTAGTGGATAGATAACCTCTTTTTGGAGTTGATTCATAGAAGACGTTACGAATAGGTCGTCTTTATAGTTTTTTTCTTTAAATTCATTAGCCATTTCTTGGAGAACGGTGCTCAGTGAGTAAGCGTCTGATTTGACCCCTACTTTTTTGGCAAGGACTTCTTTCGTGTCTTTAGACATATTTCGAGCTTCCCAAAGATTACCCATTTCGGGACTTTCATGGCCAGGAGTGATTAAGGGCATTGTCTCGACAGAGACCCCACCGTGTTCTTCTAGAGGAGCAAGGCTGTCGAGATCGAGAAGTTTAACTTGAAGGTCTCCAAAGACTGCAATGTTTTCGGCTTTTAAATCTGTATAGAGGAATTCATTTCTATGAATTTCTTTGAGTGCACGAGCGAGGTTTCGCATGATTGTAAAATTATCGATGACGCTTTTTGGTGTGTAGGGAAAAAACAAGGTGCCCTCTTGGGTCATGGTTGGGGATTGAACGTTTCTAAAGTGGGTGTAGTTTCTGTCGGGCACCCATTCACTTGTTGTGATTGCCCAGTCATTGCTTACTTTATAATCAAAAATCGTCAGAAGTGGGTTTTTGTCGCGAAGTTTTTTTTCTAATCTTTTAGAAAGTGCAATCGCTGCTGGACCATTTTCGTGCATTTCCGAAATCTTTATGGCAACTTCTCTTTGTTCGACGTTATCGTAAGCATGGAAGACGGCTCCCTGTCCCCCCGCTCCTAAAAGTTCTTCAATTGTAAAGCGAGTTCCGCCATTGGAAGTTCTATTTTCACCAAGGAATTTATCAAGAGGAATGATGTATGAATCACTTTGTGAAACGAATGTTTTTTCAGTTGAGTTGTGTAAGAAATGGAGCTTGCGATCGAGTTTTTCAATAACACGATCTGGAATGTTTTCGATTCTGTGAGCTGGGAGTTGCGGGCGCTTAGGAAAAACTAAAGCAGCAAGACACGAAATAACTCCCGCATGACCCATGAATGCATGGGTATAAAAGAGGAGGGCCAGAATTAGCCTTTTTTGCCGCATATATTGAGTTTAACAGACTTAAACTTTTAAAGAAGCTTTAGCGATGCGCTGACCATCTCGTCTGATCCACGATGAATACTTGGGGTATTCGGGTGGTAGAGACGAATACCGTCCGCTACTTGCTGATGGCCTTCCAGATTCGTGAAAGTCGCACGCGATTCATACAGAGGCGACAAAGGAAGCACTCCGTGAGCGAGAGCGCCCCAGCTATCTTGCATGAAAGAATCGGCAACAAACAATCGCTTGGCTTCAACAAGTTTTGCAATAAGACCTGCTGGTAATTCATTTTGTGTTTTTTGTGTAAACAAAAACAAGTTGTTTGATGGTGATCCCTCACTCAAAATTTCTGTGGGAGCAAGACCTTCGTTTAAGAGGCCTCGGGAATTCACCTGAGTCCACAAAATCAATAATTTTGCAGAGGGTGAAATCTTTTCGAGCTGATCAAGAGCAGCCTTTGACTGGGGAACGTCAAAAAGTATAGCGACATTGTCGGCTACTTTTGCTGTTGAAACATCAGGTGTTTGAGTCCACTTGAGTTTTCCTTCACGAACTTTTTGGCCGAGTTTAAGGCTCAAAACAGGAGCAATTGTTTCTAAATCTCTATAAGTCTTAGTTGAAACAATTTCTGTGATTCCATTCCAATCAGCGGGAGCAACTCCCCAGGGACTTTTTGCAATAAATTGAGACCAAATTTTGATGAGGCGATCACTGTTGGCACTTGGGTTGAGTGCCACTTTGCGACCGCGATCTTTCCAGCTCTTTGCAAGATCTTTGGCCCATGCAATTCCTTCGTGAGGAAAAGTTCCGTCTACACGAAATTCCCAATCACCTACTGAAGCTTCGATCTCGAGTTGAAATTCACGTAGGCTTACATTTTCAAGGCCAGACCCTTTTTTGAGCATGGGATGGTAGAGGCGTTTCGCGTCTTCATTGTGAAAGTGATAACCCCAGCGACCTTTATCACAAAGCCACCAGTCGTTTACGTTCCTGTTTTTACGAGGAGTGAGGCGTTTGATCACAGGGCGAGGTGCTGCTTTGTCGGGGCGAGGAATTCCAGGGTGACGATGTTGAGTGTCGATCTCAACGTTGCAACCAACAGCGCAGCCTGTGCAAATTCCGCTATGATTTTTGAGTTCCCAAGGACGTGCCTGAAAGCGAAAATCCTCAGCAGTTAAGGCGCCTACTGGGCAAAGATCCACAACGTTTCCAGAGAATGGTGAACCAAAAGTTTTACCTTCAAAAATATCAATGCATGAATCGTTTCCGCGTTCGTTCACCACTAATTCTGCACGGCCATCCACTTCTTTTGAAAAGCGTGTGCAGCGAGTGCAAAGGATACAGCGCTCTTGATCGAGAACGACGTCTTTTGAAAGAGGACGGTGTTTGTCGCGAAGAACCTTGTCTTCCACCATGCGTGAGCGAGGCGGTCCGTATTCCAAGGTATAATCTTGGAGTTTGCATTCACCGCCTCGATCGCAAATAGGGCAATCAAGTGGGTGATTGAGGAGAATAAATTCGATGGTAGAATTTTGTCCGCTTTTAACTGCATCACTTGCCGTTTTGATCTTCATTCCATCCGCAACGGGAGTGGAGCAAGCAGTGGCTAATTTTTTCTGTCCTTCGATTTCGACAAAGCACATGCGGCACTGACCGACGATGCTTAATCCTTCGTGGTAGCAAAAATGCGCGATATGTTTTCCGGCTTTTTTGGCAGCTTGGATAATGGTTGAACCAGGATCGATTTCGACTTCAATTTCATCGATCAAAACTTTAGGTTTTTTGATTTCAGTTTTTACTTCGCTCATAATAATTACCTATCAATTTCACCAAGAACAGGATCGAGACTTGCCACTGTGGCAACGACGTCTGCGATTAATTTACCTTTAACGAGTTCGGGAAGAATTTGAATGCTTCTCAGTGCGGGGCTGTGAATGCGCACGCGAGCCGCTTTATTGCTGCCGTCACTTTTGATGAAGAATCCAAATTCTCCTTAGGATTTTCTATAGCAGAATAAATTTGACCAGGTTTTGTTTTGAAACCTTCGCTGATAACTTTGAAGTGCCAGATAAGAGCTTCCATCTGTGTGTAAACTTCTTTTTTAGTGGGGATCACAACTTCTGGAACGTCAGCGTTGATCGGGCCTTCAGGAATATTATCGATAGCTTGATCGAGTATTTTGATTGATTCACGAATTTCTTGAATGCGCACCCAGTAGCGATCATAAGCGTCGCCATTTTTACCCAAGACCACATCAAAGTTATATTTCTCATAGCCGTTGTAAGGCATATCTTTACGTAAGTCCCAGTTCACGCCTGCTGCGCGAAGGTTGGGGCCTGTGATTCCGTAGGAAATTCCAAGCTCGGGAGTAATAACACCCACGCCTTTGGTGCGGTCCATCCAAATTTGGTTGTTTGTTAAGAGAGCGTCCATCTCATCAACGGTTTGATGAAGTTCTGCTATGAATTGTTTGACGCCTTTTAAGAACTCAGGGCTTGCATCGCGCGAAAGTCCCCCGATGCGAGTGTAGCTTGTCGTAAAGCGATGTCCGCAAAGTTTTTCGATCAAATCGTAAATCTTTTCGCGCTCATCGAATGTATGAAAGAAAACAGTCGCCGCTCCCAAGTCGAGTCCATAGGTTCCAAGAGAGAGTAAGTGTGAACTGATGCGCGCTAATTCGCAAGCAATGACTCGAATAGCTTGGCCGCGCTCGGGAAGGGTGATTCCAAAAAGTTTTTCGACAGCCATTGCGTAGCTGACGTTGTTGGAAAGAGGCGCGAGGTAATCCAATCGATCGGTGTAAGGAATAAATTGATGGTAGCGTTTGTTCTCAGCAATTTTTTCGAAACCGCGATGTAAAAATCCGATATCCGGAACACATTGCACGACGTTTTCGCCGTCAAGCTCGAGAATCAAACGCAAAACTCCGTGAGTCGAAGGGTGTTGTGGACCCATGTTCAAAATCACAGAATCAGTGCGCTGAGCTTTGATCGGAGTGTCTGTCGCAGGAAGAGAAAGTTTGACGGGTTCATCCGCACGAGTTGCGTAGTGAACGTTGCTGGAGCGTTTGATCTTTCGTTGAATGGTGAGAAGAGCTTGAATCACAGCCTCGGGGCGGGGAGGGCAGTTCGGAATGTAGGCATCGACGGGAATAATATTGTCGAGACCTTGCACAACGGGGTAGCTATCGAACATTCCACCTGTACAAAGGCATGTTCCCATTGCGATGACCCACTTGGGTTCCATCATTTGATCGTAAACTCGGCGCACAATAGGGGCCATTTTGTAAGTGAGAGTTCCCGCAACGATCATCAAATCGGCTTGGCGAGGAGAGAAGCGTAACACTTCACTTCCAAAGCGAGCCATATCGTATTTTGGTCCAACAGCGGCCATCATCTCGATTGCACAACAGCTAATACCCATTGGCATTGGCCAAAGACTGTTCGCGCGTCCCCAAGCGAGGACTTCGTCTAAGCGTGTGGTGATGATGGAATCCGCACCTAATTTTTCTTCTAAGCCCATGCTAAATGTGTACAACAAATTGGGCGAGTAGTCAGGTCTGGGCGGGGGGTGAGGTTGATTCTTCCCCAAAGCCTTTCATGGCATCGCGAAGGGTTCCCCGACGTTGATATAAATAGAGCTGTTTTTCTTGGCGTTTGATAATTCGCTCGTTTTCATCGATTTTTACAACGTGGCGTTGGATGGAAAGATTGTGAAGGCTACCTTCTTTAGCCATTCGGAAAGCGATTTCTCCTATGCGGCGATAGTGTTTACGCTGCTCTCTTTGAACTTGGGCAACATCGTAGAGTACTTGAATGACTTGCCCTGTGCTGGCGAGGACTCGGAGGGGTCGAGAAAAAATCCTTCGCAAAAAGATTCTGAAGCGGCGCGCTAAGCTTTTTTCTGGGGTTGCCATGATCAAAGTTTAGCAAAAAAGAAAGCATTCTGCTTTTGTGCTCTTGTCATTTTCTTGCTATCAATAATTCGGCGTGCCCCGATGGCGGAATTGGTAGACGCAGTAGACTCAAAATCTACCGACCGTTAGGTCATGAGAGTTCGAGTCTCCCTCGGGGCACCAATTTCCACTTAAGTTCCATGGAACTCTATAAAGGCTTTTTTCGTAAAAGCGTCTTTTCTAAGTTTTTTTTACATTTCTTTTTACTTTTTTGGTCGTCGCAAAAAACCTATGCGACAGAACACACGCTGGCGTGTCGGGAGTTGCTTGGAACTTTTCGCCAAGGAGCTCGTTATTGG
>JBAXJW010000040.1:0-9911 GCA_037137635.1 bacterium
ACAACACCTTGGAAATTTTATTCTGAATTAGATCTCGACGTTCATGACAGCAACTTTCAAATTGGTCTAGGAGCGGCCTACAGTTACTAAGAGGAACTTATCTTGAAATTTTCAATCTGGTCTGGCTCACATATTATTAAAAGAGCTGATCTTATCTCGGGACTAAGAAGCCTCAAGAAGCTTGGCTTTGAATACGAAATTTCCAAACCTGTTGAGTCTTATGCGATTCGAAACAAACAACCTCTTCTTCCATTTTTAGCTGGAAGCGATCAGATCAAAATTGAAGAGTTGCTCAAAATTATGAACAATCCAAGCGCTCGCTGGATACTCGCCTCAAGAGGGGGCTATGGATGCTTGCGGCTCTTAAAAGCTCTCGATCAAATTTCAATCAATAGGAGTGAAGCGCTTCATATATGGGGCTATTCTGACCTCACAGTATTGCAACTTTATTTATGGCAAAGAAAAGGCTGGCCATACGTTCAAGGTCCCCTCTTAGGGTCTGAAACTTTTATCAAACCCTCTCCAAAAGAAGAAAAAATATTAAAGAGCATTTCTCATTTTGGAGTTTTTCCCTCTAAGTTCCCCCTCAAAATAGTTGATAAAAAATTCAATCTCCCTAAAGAAAGCTTTCTTTTCTTAGGAGGAAACCTAGCTTCAATTGTTTCCATGCTGGGAACCCCATGGGAACCGAGACCTTCAAGTGATTTCTTACTTTTTTTGGAAGATATTGATGAAGCCGGATACAAGTGCGACCGTCTTTTGACTCAACTTTCAAATTCAAGATTCTTTGACCGTTGCCGTGGATTAGTCCTAGGACATTTTACCAATTCCTCCGGACATATGGGTGTCTTTAAAAGCTTTTCAAAAACAAAACAAATTCCTGTCTTCACAGACATTCCCATGGGACACGAAAATCCCCGCATTCCTCTTGTTCTTGGTTCCATGGTTCATGTAGACAAAAACCGCCTCATTTTTGACAGCCAAAGTCTTCGCATCGAATAAAAACGTATAAAAAATCTTCATTTGTTAATTTTTGGTTAAGAAGATTTACCTCACTAAATTTCTCATATTTCCGACTTCTTTTTCCGAATAGAAATAAGGAGTTACAAGCTCGGAATGACATTGGTGATTACAGGTGCGCTTTTAATTGGGGGCGCAATTTTTTTTATTATTTATTCGAGTATGTCTGCGGCTGCGCAACTCGAAGCAGAAGAGCGCTTAGGCTTAAATCCTGAAAACCAAAAACCCAAAGCCCTTCTTCCTTTTTATATTAAACTTACGTCTCCTCTTTTACGCGAGCCTTATATAAATCTTGGTTCTCAACTTTGGAATGCCGAAGCTCTTGAACTTGTTAAAAAAAGACTTGTGAGTGCAGGAATGCTCCAACACGTAACACCCGAACAATTTGTTGCTTCAAAGTTCTTCATGACTATTGGACTTGCGATTTTCTTTTTACTCATTCACTTATTTGGAACTCCTCCTCCCGTTCTCTTCAGTCTTTTTTTGATTGTATTTGGTTTTTACTTGCCCGATCTCGACATCTCTAGCAGGCGAACAAAAAGACAAAAAGAAATTAAAGTCGCAATGCCCTACGTGATCGACCTTCTCGTTCTTTGTATGGAAGCAGGACTCGACTTTATGGGCGCAGTAGGAAAGGTTATTGAAAAAGCCCCCTTTAGCGCACTCGTTGAAGAACTCTCTATTGTTCTCAAAGATATTCAACTTGGAAAAACTCGTGCACGCTCCCTCAAAGATATGTCTTTGAGAATCGACATGCTCGAAATCTCAAGTCTCGTTGCAATCGTTGTGAGTGCCGATCAAATGGGCGCAAGTATTGGAACCGCTTTACGTGGACAAAGCGATCTCATCAGAAACCAACGTCTCATGAAAGCAGAAGAACTCGGAGCAAAGGCCAGCCAAAAAATTCTTGTTCCTCTCGTTATGCTCATTCTTCCTGCGGTCATCATCATCGTCTTAGGCCCTATCATCCTCAATGCTATGGGGGTTAAATAATGAGCCTCATTCCTATAAGCATTCATCTCAAAGATAAAACTCTTATTAAAAAAGGGCTGCTTGCTGAAACACTTTTTAGTCGAATGAAAGGTTTACTGGGAACTCAAAAACTTGAAGAAGGCAAAGCCCTTCTCATTCCTGACTGCCGACAAGTTCATACTTTTTTCATGAACTACCCCATTGATATTATTTTCTTGGATTCAAAAAATAAAATTTTAAAAATTCAAACCCTTAGCCCTTGGAAAATATCTTCTTGGCTCAGAAAAGCAAAAAAAGTGATCGAGGTTCCAGAAGGTTTTGCCAAAAAAAAGAAATTAAAAATTGGAGACAAGCTGGAGGTCAAAAAAAATGATCCAGCTTAAAATATTAAAAGGCCCTCAAAAAGTTGGGGAAGAATTTGAAATTAAAAATGGCGAGAGCGTTATTATTGGAAGAAGTACAAATTGCAAAATTAAACTTCTTTCTTCAGGAATTTCAAAACAACACTGTAAACTCACTTCACTTTCAGGCGGAAGAATTGAAGTTGAAGACCTAGGCTCCTCCAATGGTACCTATGTCAACGGTGTTCAAGTACAAAAACAAACGATGCGCCCTGGAGACTCACTCAGCTTAAATGAGTTTTTATTTCAAATTATTTGGAAACCAGATGCAACCCTTCCTGCTCAATACCTTTCGCAATCTCGCCCAATTGGATCACCACAATCTCAAATCAATTCTATAGATGGCTCTAGCAATGTAAAAGTTGTTCAAAAAAACGACAGCTCCCTTTTGAAAATATTCGCAAGCTGGATCGATCCACTTGCTGAATCCATTCCTGTTCACTTTGCACTTTTTTCAGGTTTTCTCATTTGGACTTTTTTAACAGTTTGCTTAAGCATTTTTCCTTTTTCCAAAGAAGCCAATCTTAAAATTCAAGAAAGTTCCATTGAAACAGCAAAGCTCTACGTTAGACAATTAGCGCGAATAAATTCAAAAGCCATTATCGAACAAAGAATATCTGATGTTATCCCCACCCTCGATGAAAGACCTGGTCTGACAGTTGGGATTCTTAAAACCTATATTTTAGATGCTCCTCGAAGTCGAATCATGGCTCCGAGCACAGAAGCAGGAAATAGTCTTCCCGACTCACATGCCTTAAAAGCAACACAGCAAACTTCGGTTTGGTGGGAATTTGACCCAAGTGAAAACGTTGCCTACGTTTCAGCTCCTATTCTTGTTGGAACTCCAGAAGGAGATTCCGTCGCAGCGACCGCTTATGTCATATTTGATCCGACAGCCTCCTCATTTAGCTTTGCTAAAATCCTCAACAACGCGCTTATCTCATTGCTCATTCTTCTTGCTCTCTCAATCGTAGCGGTTTTTGTCTACCAACGATTCATCACAGTTCCTATTGAAAATCTCACAAATGCAATCGATCGAGCGACAGCAACCGGAACAGCGATTGAAAAAACAAATATTCAATGGAAAGAAATTCAAGATATTCAAGAAAAGGTTTCGGTTCTCATAAGTCGAGTTCCCTCAGACAACAACTCTCAAACTCCAGAAGACTGGAGCGCAAACATTGCACGTGATCTGAATTTTGCAGCGGCTGCTTTTGATAGCACGTTAAAAATTCTTGAATGGAACAGTTCAATGGAAGCCATAACAGGTGTTCGCAAAGATTATGCTGTGGGAGCAGACATTGGAGTTGCAAGCCGAGATAATGCTTTTGAAACAAACGTTCGAGAACTTGCAACTGCTGCTCAGAACTCGGCATGGTCTCCACAAAGTACCCAGCTTGATTTTCAAGGAAAAAGCAGTTCTTTAACTATGATTTATGGAGCGAATCATTTCCTTCTTCTCATTAAAAGGGAGGGTGAAGGATGAACCCTATTCGAATCACGAGCAAAAAAGGGAAAAGCTTTGATCTTATTCAAGAAGTTCTCAAAGTTGGCCGTGCTGTTGATAACGATATCGTTCTTACGGATCCTAGTATTTCAAGATATCATCTTGCTCTTCAACCTGTTTCAGATGGCGTTGTGATTTACAACACAGGATCTGAATCGGGCTTTTACCTCAATAATGAATGGCACATGGATAGCGCAAGAGCTCAGGGAGGAGATGTCATTCGAATTGGCTCCGAAGAATTTATAGTTGATGCACCCAAAGCAGAAGAAGTTTCTTTTGATTTTAATACAAATCCAGAAAACTCAAAAGCTTCTGATCTTAATTTGAATTCCAATAACAAAATGAGGAGCATTCTTATCCTCATTGTCGTTTTAATGGGCATAGCGATTGTCCTTCAACAAAATGAAGAGCCCAAAAATGAAACAGCCGCTTCTAAAAAAGAAAAAGCGACTCAAGGCCTCCCTGCTGAATCCTATTCAAACAGAGAAGTTTCAAAACTTGGTCCTCAAGAAATCACAGCGAACGATCTTTACAAACAAGGTAATAGAGAAATGTATAACAAAAATTATATTCGAGCGATTCAATGGTATCAGCAAAGCGTTGTTGAGGACCCGTCTCTTAAAAAAGCACAAAATGCTTTGAGTGATGCAGAAACTGAATTGAAAAAAGAAATCATCAGAAAAATTGAAATATCTGAAAAAAATCTTATGGAAAACCGTTTACAACTTGCTCGTTCGCAAGCTCGACAAGCACTCGACTTAATATCCGAACAAATTCCTGGATATAGTTTCCAAGTTCAACAAAAACAAAGAAGTCTTGCGAGCCAAAAGCTTCCCATTCTAAGCCGAGATCAACTCTATCTGGAACTCACCTGCGATCAAACACCTGATCCTTCCATTTGCAAAAGAGGAGTGGAAGTTTTGAAAAGAACTCGTATCTTATTGGGAGAGGAGAATGTACTCAAATGAAAGATCTCATTCTCGTTCTTCAAAAAGACGGAAAAGAAAAAAACATCCCCATCAACAAAGAAAGGCTTATCCTTGGACGAGATGCTGAATGTGATTTCGTTTTAGAGGGAACTGAGTTTTCAAGAAAACATGTTGAGATTCAATACAAATCTGACGCCATTTATATCTCAAATATATCTACAGGTGGTGTCATCAAAATAGGAAACAAAGAAACTGAATACGCTGAACTTCGTCAGGATGAAGAAGTAGTCGTCGGAAAATATATTCTAAAATGGACTCTGAGTAACGGAAAAGAAAAAAATGAAGTTCCTAAAGAAAATATCTCACAGGATTTCAATGGATTTTCTGATGGTCAATCCTCACAAGACCCCAATCATCCATCCGATAAAAGCCAATCAAGCAATCATCTTCTAACAGACGACTCACTCTCTGGAATTGGATTAAGTCCCGCTACGACACCCTCTGGAGACCTTATGATGAATCCCGAAATGGAAGAAGCTCTTTCTCAGGAAAAAACAGTTCAAGTTTCAAATTCATCATTCGGAATGTTTCGGATCATTTCAGGAGAAGTTGCAGGTCGAGAAATTAAACTCGAGCATGGAAAAGAATGGATTGTTGGTCGAGCCAAAGAATGTCACGTTGCCATTAGCAATACAAAAATTTCTAGACATCATTTCAAAGTCACTCAAATTTCATTTGGTTTTCGAATTAAAGATTTAGATTCCAGCTATGGAATCAAAGTCAACGGCGTAGGAGTGAAAGAAGCTCCACTCAAAAGTCTGGATATCATCACAGCAGGCCCCGTAGAGATTCAATTCATCATCGCAGATAAAAATATCAGCGATATTCCGGATATTTCGTCAAATGTACCCGCACTTATCAATCCAACAATCGAAGATGCTCAACTTAAAAACGTTCATTCAGATAAGACACATTTTCCAGCTGTTATAAATCAACAAGCTCAAAATCATGAATTTAGATTCACTCAAAACGCATCCCCTTCAGATAATTCCTCGTTAAATGAAAAAGTAGAAAAATCTCAAACAGAAGCGCCTCGAAAACCACTTCCCAAAGAGCGAATCGATGCTCTCTTAAATAAATTTAAAACATTAGACAAGAAACAGAAGCTTATTTTTGTTGCGATTATACTTGTTATACTTGGAACCATTGCCTCTCTTTTTAGTTCTTCAAAGTCACAGCCCACTCCACAAGTTGTTCAAGCTCAAAAGCCCGAAGAGAAAGCTACTGATGAAACAGAAAACGCTGCTGAGAGAAATGAATTCTCTCCCGAATACATGCTTAAATCGCCCAAAGAAAAAACAGAAATTCAATCTCTTTATGCGCAGGCTGAAGAAGCAAGAAATCGCGGAGAATGGCAAAAAGCTTCTGAACTCAGCACTGAAATCATAAAAAGGGTCAATAATTATAAAAGAACCAAAGATATCCTTTCTGAAGCTCAAAGTTATTTAACTGATCTACAGATTGCGACGCTTTCGAAAACTCCCGATGACGCTGAGAGCTCGAACATTAACAATCAACAAAAAATCGATGAGCTCTTGAGCTCAGGTGAGACTGCGCTCAATGAAAAAAGATGGGAAGACGCTCAAGAAATTTACACGAAAGCTTTACTCCTTGATCCAAAAAATGAAACGGCAACTCGAGGCCAATATGCTGCCCAAATGAAGAACGCAGAAGGCTTAGTAAAGAAATTACCCATTGAGCAAGCCAAAGAGGAATCCGCTTCATCCTCAAGTGCAAGTTCAGAAGCCTCTGTTGATCTGAATGCTGAAATCTTGCAAGCAAGCTATGAAGAAGTCAGCAAAAACTTCCAAGATGCAAAACAAAAAATTCAAGAAGGTTCTTTTAGAGAAGCCTACCCTGTTCTTAGAGAACTCAAAGCTAAAATCGAAATTCTCATCGGCGAAGAAGAAGCTGCACGCTCCCTCTCTTCTACGAATGTAATTTCTGAAGACAAAAGAACCTTACGTTCAAAAATCATTGAAAGTATGGACCTCGTAAATGAACAATTTGTCTTGGAATATAAAACTCAACTTGATGATGCTCAACAAGCCAAAGCCAACCAAAAACTTGTTGAAGCTCGAGCCATCTATGACTCTATCATCAGAAAAGATCCTCTTTTTGAAGAGCCGCGAGTGGAAAGAGAAAAACTCTACAAAAAAATGGTCACAGATGGTCAATCAACTTATAGAGAAGCTCTTGTTTCAGAAAGTCTCGGGAACGTTTCCGACTCTCTTGAACTCTACGAAAAAGCAAAGAGCTTTTTTGAAAAAATCGAAAGAAAAGAAGCTCAAGAATATTATTCAATAATTGATAAAAAAATGAGGGTTCTTAGAAAATGATTCTCTCATACTCTTATTACAATTTTCCTCAAAGAAAAGGGATTGTTTTCTTTCATCAAAAAACTTGGACCTCCGGGGGACAAAGTGCACTTGCTCGAGTTTTTCAACACTACTTCGACACAATCAAGCACATTACTCACGATGAAGATTCAACACGGATTCAAAGTGAAGACGACCTAGGTGATCCCGAAATCCAATTGCTTGAATCTGCGAAAATAAGAACCTTAAGATCACTTCCTCAAAACTCACTCTACTGGGGAAGTGATATGTTCTTTGCACATGCGGCTCGAGGAAATATTTACCTAAAACTTCCAAAATGGTTGAGCTTATTTAGGCGTCAGTCTGAAGAATTTCAATCTATAGAGCTTAATCAAACGTGGTCAAAAATGGAAATCAATCCTTGCACGAGTATCTACATCACTCTTAAAACTCCCACACCTCAACCTTTTCGAATCATGACTTCTAAAAGCGATACCTTCCGACTCGCAACGAACTTTGCTCATCCTCGAGTTGAGTGCTTACCTCTTTTGACTTTAGACATCCCGGAAAGGATTGAGGAATGAAAAAAACTTTATTGATTCTTGTTCTTTTATTGATCATCGCTTTTTTCTTTTTTTCAAGGAAAGATCAAGGCCTCTTTATGACTCTAGAGAATCGACCTCCCCCCTCTCTTCCTGTTGAAAAAGTCACACCTCCTCAAAAAAGTGCTCAAAAAGATATCTCCAACAAACCCTCCCCCTCTCGAATGCCTGCAAATTATAGAGAGATAAAAGACTTCTTACCTTTTAGAATTCCTTCTCAACTTCGGAATAGATGGGAACAAAAAATAGTGGATGAAGATGATCGATATGTTACCTCTCAACTCTACCTTGATGGCCGAAGGCTTGAGGAATACTTCTTTAGATGGGAGAAACTTGATTCACAATTAAGTCTTGTTGCAGGAGAGCTTCCAGAAGTAACAAAGCTTGCAGCATCTTTTCCTTCAAAAGCTGCACAATCTCAAAAAATTAACGAGCTTCTCTCTGATAAGGCTAAACTTCTCTCCTCAAAAGAGATCTGGATTATTGACTCAACAGGAAGCCTTTTACCTTTTATAAAAATTGAAGTTCAGCGCTCAGAACCACAAAAAAGATCAAATGGTCACGAGTATTGGATTTTTGATATTTTAAAAAACGAAATCAGCAAGACCATTCAGGCTGATCGCTATTAGAACTAGCCTTTAATTGGTCCCTTTTTACTGTCATCAATTCTTTTTTTAAGTTCTTTTCCAACTTTAAAGAATGGAAGTTTCTTTTCTCCCACCTTAACTGTGGATCCTGTTTTAGGATTTCTTCCTGTATAGGACTTATATTCTTTGACGTACCAAGACCCAAAACCGCGAATTTCAATTCGATCACCGTTCACAAGGGCTTCAAACAAAGTCTCGAGCATGGTGTTAACTATTTGCTCAATTCTTTTTTTAGGAAGATTGGTTCTTGTAACAAGAAGCTCTATCAAATCGGACTTGGTCATATTAAAATTGTCTGCGACACAGGGATAAAATGATAGTCGAGGAGGCTAGAATGAAGAAAAACTTACGCGTCGCGTTTTTTATTTTTTTGAATTTTGTTCTTTTTCTAAATCCCCTCAGTGCTGGGCTAAAAGATTGGATTCAAAAAAAGCTCCCCTACCACCTGCCTCCCGAAAAACTTCAGTTTGAAAAGCTCAAGCCTTCAAGCAGCACTCCTGTTCTTGATCGAAACGGAGAAATTCTCTTTTACATCCCAAGTGATCGAGTCAAATTCTACAAACCCCTTTCTGAAATTTCATCTGAGTTACAAAAATTCATTGTTCTCTCAGAAGATGCAAAATTTTTTGATCATGAAGGGTTCGACTTGAACCAAATCGAAAATTCTCTCAAATCAAACCTCAATTCAAATAAGATTAAAAGAGGTGGAAGCACCATCACTCAACAACTGGCTAAAAACCTTTTTCTCGATAAAAAGAAAAGCTACACTCGAAAACTCTTCGAAGTTCCCTGGACTCTTCAAATAGAAAGAGATTTCAGTAAAAAACAAATCCTTGAACTTTATTTAAATATTATTGAATGGGGTCCAGGCCTATACGGAGCAGAAGCCGCGAGTCGTCACTTTTTTGACAAGTCTGCAAGTGACTTGAACCTTCGCCAAGCTCTGTACCTTGCTTTGATTGTACCCAACCCTCCCCGCTTTGATCTCTTTGCGCACCCAAACCTGTTAGATTTTCTAGAAACAAAAAAACATTCATTTGTAGATCGAATTTACAAAGAAAAAAAGATTTCTCTCAGTGAGAAGAACGAACTTCTTAAGAATGGATTTGAATTTTCTACAACTAAAAATAAACTTAGAAACTTTCCCCTTCAACATTCTGGAAACTATGAAGGAAACCAAAAAGATCTCAATAAGACCTGGGGAGATATCCTTGTTTTCTTAAAACAAAAAAACCTAAGCTCTCAAAAAGAAATCAAAATATCTCTTCTTAAGAACTTTGAAGAACCCCTTCCTCCCATGGCACTTGATTCGAGTTCCACTGGAAAAGACTCTTATCTCGTTTGGAGAGATGAACAAGGAGTTCAATCCTTCAAAAAAGTTGAAAAAAAGCATAAAATTATCGACCCCTCTGCTCTTCCGAGTGGACTTACCTTAGAAAATGCTTTTTCCTTAGA
>JBAXJW010000041.1:0-9747 GCA_037137635.1 bacterium
AACCCTCAAGCTTCGTTCCTTGCATCATCACGTTTTCTTGTGACAACCTAAAGCGAAAAGGAATTCTTCTTGGTGTTAATCGCAAAACCGCTAAAGGCGGACCGCCTCCTCCAATAGGACGAGCGGAAATAAAAATCATGTATTTTTTAGCTGGAAGCTTAAGGCTTGCTTTCATGTTTACAATTCCATGAATGGCATCGTCTTCTTGTTGTTTTCTTGATTGAGGATCAAAACCTCCTAGTACCTCTTTTGTTGCCTGAGCTTGCTGAACGTTTGTTGTCCGACCTGCAGGCCCGGGAAATCTCTCTCGACTAGGCCTTTGAGAACAGCCCAAAATCAGACATAAAAAAAAGAATGAAAGAATAAATTTAAAAAAATTCTTAACTTGCATGAGACTTAAACCAATTTTGAATTTCATCTAAAGAGACCTTTTCTTGAAAAGCTCCCTGGGCTGTTTTTTCATTGCCACCCCCGCGACCCTTCCAGTGACCCACGAATTCTTTTAAAAAAGCTCCGCTATGAAAAGAAAGCTTCGGATCAGCCGTCACAATTAAATTCAGGCCCGAAACAAGAACATGCGCGGCATCAGCAGTTTTATTTCTTAACTGATCTGCGACTTCACGAAGAGAATTCACCGAAACATCTTCCATCATGTGAATGATAATTTTCTTACCTTTAAAATTTGTTTCCAAAGCACTTCCAGCTGATGAAGATCCAGAAGCTAATTTCTTTTCTAGTTCTTTGATCTTTTTCTCAAGGTCGCTCTTTTCTTGAAGCAACTTTGAAAGTCTTACTGGAACCTGCGCTGCAGGAACTTGCAAAGTAAGCGCGGCCTGATCAAGAGTTGTTTCTTTTTCAAGAAGGTAACGCACAAGAGCTTCTCCGGAACAAGCCTCAATACGTCTTGTACCCGCAGCGACTCCTTCTTCTCGCAAAATCTTAAACCTTTGTATTTGAGAAGTTCGCTGAACATGCAAGCCTCCACAAAGCTCTCTTGAAACAGCTTTCACATTGGATCCCTGACCTATCGAAACCATGCGCACAGTATCGCCATACTTCTCACCAAAGAGGGCCATCGCACCTTCTTGAAGTGCTTCCTTATAAGACTTGGAAGCAATGTTTACAGCTTGATCTGCTTCAATTTGATCATTCACCCACTGCTCAATTTTTTGGAGTTCCCCTTCGCTCAAAGACTTTCCGTGAGAAAAATCAAAACGCAAACGGGTCTCATCTAAAAAAGATCCTGCTTGATGAACGTGATCCCCGAGAGTTTCTCTTAAAGCCGCATGCAACAAGTGAGTTGCTGTGTGATTGGAGCGAATTTTAGACCTTCTTGTATCATCAACCACAGCTTTTATAGAATCTCCGACAGAGAGTGAATACGCACCTTCAATTCTAAGAGCTAAAGTTGAATCACCAACTTTTTTACAAGTTGAGACTTTCAAGATATTCCCCTTGGCATCTATCAATTGGCCTGAATCCCCTACCTGACCACCACTTTCAGCATAAAAAGGGCAAGGATCAATCGCAACCCACGAAGTATTTCCTTCGCTTTTATAAAAAGCTAAAACCTTCGACTGACTTTCAAAATTTTCATAGAAAGTAGCTTTCGTAGAAAGAGCCGACTTCCATTCTCTAACTTGAGGGGGAAGCGTTTCGGCTCCAGACCCCTTCCAATGAGCTCGAGATAATTCTTGTTGTTTGGAGAGCAGGACTTCAACCTTTTGCATGTCAACACTCAATCCGCGCTCGCGAGCAATCAACTGAGTTAAATCAAAAGGAAAACCGAACGTATCATAGAGCTGAAATACAGCGTCCGCAGGAAGACTTTTTGAATTTGATTTTTTAAGAGCCTCTTCGAGAATCTCAAGTCCTCGATCGAGCGTTTCAAAAAAACGTTCCTCTTCTTGTTTGAGGACTTCGCGAATAATGGGTTCGCGAACTTTGAGTTCAGGGTACACATCCCCCAAAGAATTTAAGAGAGCGGGATAAAGCTCGCCCAAAAAAGGATTATGCGCTCCTAGCTTGTGACCAAAACGAACCGCTCTTCGCAAAATTCGTCTCAGCACATAACCTCGGCCCTCATTAGAAGGTTGCACACCATCGGCGATCAAAAAGCTTGTCGAACGCAAATGGTCGACGATCACGCGAATCGCGCAAAGATTGTCTCGAGATTGAAGATCAATTTTTTTCTTTAATTTATTTTCAAATGAAGAGTGAGTAAATCTCACTAAATCGGCAAGTAAATCAACTTCGTAATTAGACTGCACACCTTGCATGACCGTAGCCATGCGCTCTAGTCCCATGCCTGTATCCACAGAAGGTTTTTTCAAGGGAACAAGCGTTCCGTCTTTTTGTCGATCGTATTGCATGAAAACGACGTTCCAGAATTCAAGCCAGCGCTCCCCGTCGATGTCTTTTCCCTGATCCCAAAAGATTTCTGAACACGGCCCACAAGGTCCCGTGTCACCCATGGCCCAAAAATTATCCTCATCAAAACGGACAATACGATCCAGAGGTACTCCATCTTGCTTGTGCCAAATATCTGCACTTTCTTGATCGTCTTTATAAACACTGACTCGAAGTTTATCCTTGGGAAGACCCAAATCTTTCGTCACAAATTCCCAAGCAAAATGAATCGCATCTTTTTTAAAATAATCCCCAAAACTAAAATTCCCGAGCATTTCAAAAAAAGTATGGTGTCTTTCTGTAAAGCCCACGTTTTCAAGGTCATTATGCTTTCCACCTGCTCGAACACTTTTCTGGCAACTTGTCGCTCGAGTATAGGGACGCTTTTCGATTCCTAAAAAAAGATCTTTAAACTGAACCATTCCCGCACTTGTAAAAAGTAAGCTTGGATCATTTTCAGGAATTAATTTTGAGCTCGCAACACGTGCATGACCTTGCTTCTCAAAATACGATAAAAAAGCTTCTCTGATTTCGGATCCTTTAACAGGCTTGGACATAGGCCAGCATCCTAGAACTCCCTCTCAAATAGATCAAAATCTATATGCGATTTTTGAGTAAAAAACACCCTTCTAAAGCCTTAAAAGCCTAAAGGATGATGCTCCCTAAACAAACGATGAACATCTTCATCTTCAATCTTCAAATACCTCTCCGTTGTATTGATAGAGGAATGGCCCAGCAGGCACTGAACGATCCGAACATCAGCACCTCCGGCAAGTAAATGGGTGGCAAAGGAGTGCCTTAAAACGTGCGGATGAATATGCTCCAATCCTGCCATTTGGCTCCAAAACGAAAGGGTCTTCCACGCCCCCATTCGAGTCATTCTTGATGAACGAGCAGAAATAAAAATAGCAGGAATCTTTGATTTTACAGAAGACCACTTTTGCCAGGAATTTTTCTTGTATTTCTCAAGAGCCCTTGCACTTCTTTCTGAATAGGGAACAAGGCGCTCCTTATCTCCCTTGCCTACCACTCTTAACACCTGTCGCTGCTCATCAAGATGAGTCCACTCTAAAGAAAGCGCTTCTGAAACTCGAAGACCCGATGAATAAAGCAGGTTCACCAAAGCAGCATCCCTTTCGGCTCGGGCATCCTGAGAACTTTCAATTGTATCTATTAGTAGTGAAACATCTTTCACAGATAACGCTTTTGGTAACAATTCTTCATGATTTGAAATTGGAACAAGGTTCACAAAACCCGACCAAGAATCATCGCTATAAGAACGAAAACGCAAAAAACTTCTGAGCACAGCTCTTTTTCTATGCTGAGTACTCTCTTTATATTTTTGTTTTTTCAATTCCTCTAAAGCTTTCAAAAAATCTTGAGGCATTTTGGGACTTGGATTTTCTTCAGATATTGAAGGAAGAGCCTTCTTCCAAAATAATAAATCATTTTTATAAGCTTCGACTGTTAAAGGAGAAGCACGTTGCTCATGAGCAAGATATTCTAAAAAACTTTCTAAATAATTCTGCACTTCATCATTTTAGAATCTTTAGCGCTGACCGCGATAGGTCTTTTCGTTGACAAGGGCTTCAATCTTAAAAGGTAAATTACCTTCAAGAGCCGAAATTTTCACAAGACCTAAGGATTTTCCGTTATGTGAGGAACGAACATGGCCCACCAGCTCTCCTGCATCATTTAAAAATTCTCCCACAGGCAATTCTTTTTCAAAGCGAGCAAAGACCTTATTCACCTTTCCTCGAAAGGTACCTCGAGCCACAGTTTCTTGCCCCACGTAACAACCCTTATCAAAAGAAACACTATCGGAAAGTGGAAATTCTAAGATCAAATCATCAACCAACAAATCCCGCCCCCATAAAGGCTGGCCAGCTTTAAAGTAAAAATCCCAAAGCTGAGAATCTGTTATCTGTTGAAAAGAGATTTCCTTTTTTAAAAGAATCTCAACATGAGTAGAACTCAAAAGTGCCAAAGGTAAAACAATGTTTTCATTAAACGAAAAAGCTTGAAACATTTTCTCTTGTCCCAATGAATTTCTATTTTGAATTTTTTGAATTTGATCAAACTGAGATTGAAAAAGACTTAGGACCTCAATTTCTTGTTGAGGCAAAATCTCTACCTGATCGGTAATCAGATACTTATGCAATGTCGAAGAAAGAATAGCCTCATCTTCTTTTCGAACAATCAGCCAAGCTTCATTGAGGGAAGGACAATAGAAAAGGACTTCCGAAAGAAGCTTTCCCTTGGCGGTCAGCAAAAAACTTCTTCCACAAGAGGGAGCTTGATCCAAGGCTTTGCTCAAATCAGCTGTCAGCATTCCATTCAGAAAGCGTTTCGTGTCCAGGCCTCTTACACAGAGCAGTATTTTTTTACTTTTTAAGCCAAGATTTTGACCCTCTGTCATTATTTCGACATTTCTTCATTAAATTAAAGGTGAAGCAACACCTAAAAGGGGGACGAATGAAAAAATTTTTAACCACTGCCTCTATCCTTGCAAGTAGCCTGAGCTTTGCAGATGTCACCAGATATATCTTTGAAGTCCCTGCCGCAACTCGAGAAGAACGCACATACATTGCAAACTTTGGATTCGCCCTCGACGAAGTTCAAAGTGATCGTGTTTTTATTAGCGGAACATCTTACGATCGAGATCTCCTGAATCGATCAGGCCTTAAATTTGTCGAAAGAAAATACCAAGATCGTTGGGAAAAAGCAGATCTCAAAGCAGGAACTTATCGCTCTTACAATAGCGTTGTTGCCTCATTACAAAATCTTGCGAGTAACCATCCAGAAATCGCAAGCTACATGGTCCTTGGAAAATCTTTTGAAGGTCGCGACCAACCTATGCTGCGCATTTCAGGAGTGAGTCCAGGACAAGCAGAAAGCGCAAAAACTCCTGCGATACTTTATCAAGGATGCCATCACGCACGTGAACATTTGTCCGTAGAAGTTCCCTTACGTTTTGCCGAATATCTTATTAATAATTACGCTTCGAATGAAAGTGTAAAAAACCTCGTTGATCATCGGGAAATATTCATTGCCCCCATCGTCAATCCTGATGGATTCTTTTTTGACTACACGAATGGAATCTCTGGAAAAAACTGGAGAAAAAATCGTCATCCGAATTCAGGCGGAAGCATGGGTGTCGACCTCAATCGCAACTACGGATTTGGATGGGGAGGCGGCGGAGCTTCAGACGATCCCAATAACGACACCTACCGTGGCCCAAGTTCTTTTTCTGAAATTGAAATTCAAAATGTTCGAGACTTCGTAAAAAGCAAACGTCACAGAATGAATTCAGTCATGGATTTTCATAGTTTTTCAGAGCTCATCCTCTACCCTTGGGGATATCAATACGATGACATCTCGAATGCAAAAGATGTTCAAGTCTACAACAAAATGGCGCATCAAATGGCAAGCTGGAACAATTACACCGCTGAACAAGCTTCTGATTTATATATCGCATCAGGCGTAAGTGTAGATTATTTTTATGGTGAACTTGGAATGACAGCTTTTACTTTTGAGCTAAGCCCCAACAGCATGTTTGGTGGTGGCTTCTATTTAAGTCCCAGTAAAATTGAAAGTGTCTTTAGTAGCAATCTCAAGCCCATGCTTTATATGCTTGAATATGCGGATAATCCCGCTCGTGTTTTGACAGAGTCAGTTCCCTCATGGCTTCTCAACAACCTTGATCAAAAAACAATCAAGACCGCAAGCTACGAAGATTTGATTGAAAGATAAAAGACAAAAAAACTAACAAAATTTTGTATTTAGCTGTCTCAAGCTCACCATAAATCACTCCGAAATAGCCTAGGCTATGAAAAGGATTTTTATCGTGGGCTTGTGCCTTTTAATGGGCTCAACCCTGCAAGCAGAAACCATTGTCGTAACCGAGAATCAAATTGCAAATGCTCTTTCTGTTCCGAGCAACGAATTTAAAAAACAAACTAAAGAGCTCGCTTTCTATCTCAACAGAAATTCATACGAACAAAGTAGCCTTACAAAAGAATGCAAAAACAAACAAAATGCAAAAAAAGCTCTTTGTGATTTAATTCGAGGATTAGAAGCCTCACAAAAAAACGAGAAACCAAAATTCTCTTTTGAGAGATCTTCTAAAAAAACATATCTCAACGCGCCTGAATTCATTAATCCTGAAACTTTTGCACAGGCCCAAAGAGCAAGACCTGGTGAATTACTTGATCTCCTTAAAAAATATCCTTTAGAACAAATCATGAGTTGGCTACCCAAACTCATCAGTTCTAAAAAATGTCCCCAAAATTTATTGATCGCAAGCCTTCGTATGTATGAAATAGGTCTTCCAAGCACAAAAGCCCAAGCTAGTTTAGAAGTGGGCTATAATACTGCAAGCCAATGTCTTGCATATGACGATCCCTACTTTGAAGTCACACATATACGCCAAGGACTTTTAAGGCATATGTGGGGAGACAGAGAAGGTGCCATAAAAGCATTCCGAAATGCGCTCATGGCAAAAGAAACAAAAGATAAGGACACAACTCTCTTCTGGTTAGGGTTTCTTCAAAAAAACCCTAAACTCAGAGAAGTTTATTGGAACCATTTAATTGAAGAGTTTCCCCTTAATTTTCACTCCATACACGCTTCTAGAATTATGAAGAAAGACCCTTACTCTACTATCTTGAAAAAACCCTTTATCTTCCCTCAAAGAAAAGCTCCTGATTCCCTGGCTCAAACTGGAATTTACTGGCTTGAATCTCTTTATTTTTTTGGAGAGAAAAAATCTGCCACAACTTTGAGCGTTAAACTATCCGGCAAACTTCACGCCCACTTTTCAAAAGCAAACTTACTTTATATCGCAGCCCTTGCAGACAAATACAATCTTCCAAGTGACGCAGTAAAAATTAGTAGCTTCATTATTTCTGAACATCCCAAAACCTTAAGCCTGCAAACTCTTAGATATTTACACCCTAGACCTTTTGAAAAAACATTTGACCGAATTGAAATTACCGTCGATCCACTGATGACTCTTTCCGTTGCAAAACAAGAAAGCGGATTCAACCCACTTGCAAGATCTCCTGCAAATGCAAGAGGTTTCCTACAAATCATGCCTTCAACGGCTGCAAGTTATAACGTCAAATCTGAAAGCTACCTTTATGATCTGGAAACAAATATAGAAGTTGGAGGAAAAATTCTTTCAGATCTTATGAAAAAACAAGGGCGTATGGACTTTGCTTTAGCGGCCTATAATGCGGGCCCCAACAAAGTTGAAGAATGGAAAAAAAGATACGATACTCAAGACCCCATGATGTTTATAGATCTCATTCCCTACAATGAAACGAGAATCTATGTGGCTAAAGTCTTAAGAAATCATTATTGGTACTCCGCTCTTTATGACAGGAACGTTGCCTCACAATAAACATGGAAAATAAAAGCCCCCTTCTTTACCTTGAAACTGAGAAAATTAAAGCATACTCATCTACAGAATGTGCGCGCTCACTTTATTTAGTCATCAATGAACTAAGGGAAGATTCTTTTTACTCAAAAAAATACAAACCCCTTTCACATGAAAAACTCCGGAATTTTCTTTCATTTTTAGCTACCCATAAAAGTGCACAGAAAAATCTCATAAGTCTTTTTTATAGGATATTCGAATACTTTGACTTTAGCTCTCTACTCACTCAAACAGGACTCTCTAAACCTCAAGGTTTCTTAAGAGAGCTTGGATCACGTATCATTGAAAAAATCATACCGAGACAATCTCGTCGTCCAAACTTTAAAGACCTTCTTTATTACCTTTTTCCCAATGAAAGTGATGCGGAATTCTTTAAAAAACTCTCACATCAAGACTACCTTTCAATACTTACTATTTTTGATAAAGAACTAGCACATTCAGAAGAAGGCAACCTCTTCATTAAAAAGACTTTCTTGCAACAAATCCTCGACTCACTCGTTATTTTATCTGCTGAAGCCCTTGTTATATCCGAAGGAACAATAATTGGAGATATTCGCTGGGCATTTTCGGGAGATTCAAACAGAAGACACCCTTTTTTAGAACTCAACAAATTCCTTCATCAACATACTGACTCACTTACAAACTACAAACTGAATCAAGACAAATTTGAAATATCAAAATCATTTAACGAAATTATATTAAGTTGTCGTCAAGACCTAAACGGGATACTCGAACACCTTGAAGGAGGCGGTTTAAGTGTCGACCTTGTTTATCAAGTAGAAGTTTTGGGTTTATATCTTGAGCGAATAAACTCTCTTGCCGAGATAAGTTTTTTTACCCAAGAAAAAGATTCTTTTATAAAAACAATGAATTTTTTTTCAATGCTTATTCTCGATGAACAAAAAAGAAGAAGCGTTCAAGTACTCATAGAGGAAAACACTCACTTTTTAGCTCGAAAAATCATTGATCATGCAGGAGAAAAAGGAGACGATTACATCGCTCGAAATAGTTTTCAGTCACAAACCTTGCTCAAAGCAGCTCTTGGCGCTGGCTTTATAACTGCTTTCACAACCCTCTTTAAACTTCTTCTTTATAATTTGCATGCAGCTTTTTTCTTTCAAGGGCTTTTTGCAACTCTGAATTTTGCTGGAAGTTTTATCATTATGCAATTTTTACACCTCACTCTTGCAACAAAGCAACCCGCGATGACAGCAGCAGCTCTTGCACGCCGGATGACGTTGGCTCAAAACAATTTTTCTGAATTACGTAAAGAAATGAAAAATATTTTACGTTCTCAAGCCTATGCGGCAATCGGAAACATTTGTGCAGTTATTCCTACAAGCTATGGGCTCTACTTACTTTGGGAATTAGTTTTTCAAAACAAATTCATGACCCATGCTGAAGCTTTACACGTTCTTGAATCACACAATCCCTTTCATAGTCTCACAATTTTTTATGCTCTTTTAACAGGTGTTTTGCTTTCTTCGACTGGAATTATCCATGGCTGGGTTGAAAACTGGATGATTTTTAGAGGTATTCCCCAACTTCTTTCTGATTCATTTTTAATTGAAAATTTTATGAGTGTAGAAAAACGTAAAAAGTTAGGAAAGTGGCTTGAAAAGAACCTTGCTGGAGTTATTGCCAATACAGCACTTGGTTTCTTCTTAGCTTTCGCTCCGGTATTTGGAAAATTCTTTGCTCTTCCGCTAGAGGTTAGACACGTCACTCTATCAACAGGCACTTTAACTTTTGCTCTCGCAAGCCTTCCACTAGAAGACATAAGTCCCTCAATTATTTTAACTTGTCTTTCTGGAATAACTTTTATTTTAGCTGGTAATATAATTACAAGCTTCACTCTTTCCATGTGGCTTGCTCTCAAAGCTAAAGGCTGGAAATGG